>JAUXBV010000019.1 GCA_030619215.1 Fibrobacterota bacterium
TCATTAGTTATAATTACAGCCTTTATCACTGCCTTTATTTTATCATGTGGAGACAGTAACCCCTCAGGAAGCGGCACTGGAACTGATACTACAGGAATTACCATTACTTTAGACGTACCCTCCAATCTGAGAATTGATTCACTGGCAATAATAGATACAATGCATACCTGCCAGGTCATAGAGATTGATACGGCAGGTGATACTCTTGTTTACGATACGACACGTGATACAATCCTGGCACGGTTTGTTGCTTACTGGGATACAGTACCCAGGGCAACTCACTATTTTGTTTATGTTCTCGATGGAGCTGAAGATTTAGTTCGAATATATAAAGTGTCCGGATCACGCAGGTTTATTACCGGCCTTAGGCCAAATGATACATATAAGTTTAATATCGCTGCAGGGAAGGATACTGTTGTTGCAGTTACCGATACTACGGATACTACATTACAGTTTATAGGTAAAAAGACTGCCTGTTATTATGTCCCCTTACATTTACCACTTTCTCCAAAGAATATAACAGTCAATACTACAGGGCAGACTGCGCTGGTTTCATGGTCTCCAAGCACTGACAGTGGTGTGCTTGGCTATTCCGTTTATTTATATGATATGCATTATGATTCGACGGATTCCCAGCGGGTCGATTCTTTCACCACCTCTGCAAGTTTTACATCCCTGGAAAAGGATAACGCGTATAAAGTTAATATTAGAACACGGGCAAGAATTGGAAACAGTGAAATCTGCAGCACCTATGTCTATGATATGACAACGTTGCAGGACACCGGCTATACATTGCCCTATGTCTACGTGTCAACCTTTGAAAAACCGGACGAAAGTAATGCCTCCAGTACTATTCTTGGTATAGACTATATGATTGGCGTTAAAGGCGGCATTTTTACAATGGGAAATATATGGGAAGATACCGCAGGAAGCCATAAGGGTAAGCCCATGCATGAGGTTGTTGTGTCATCATTTTACCTTGGGAAGTATGAGATAGATAATGATTTATTCAGGCGGTTTCTTAATAGTATTGACAAAAGTCCTGATTCGTTAAAATATTTTATTGAAATAGACAGCTTAGATACGGCAACCATTTTTATTTTTAAAAGAATAGGTAGTACTTCAGAGGATACTTTATTAAAACAGGATAGCTTATTATTTATATACCTTGATACAACAGATACCAATGATAATGACTCCTTTGCGGTTGTCGCAGGTAAAGAGCATTATCCTGTGTCGGGTGTTTACTGGAAAGGCGCGGTGTTGTTCTGCAACTGGCTCTCAGTGCAGGATAATGTCGTATCCTGTTATAATACATCGGACTGGAGTCTTATTTCCTCAGCGGATGGTTACCGCCTGCCGACTGAAGCAGAATTCGAATATGTACATTCAGCCGCATTTTTAGGGAAGAAACAGCGGTATCCGTGGGGCTATAACGAAGACCCCGGCAAATATGCCTCGACGATAACTGGACTTGACACGGTGGGAAGTTACAAAGCATATTTCGGTTTTCATAACTTAAGCGGCAATGTGCTGGAGTGGTGTAATGACAGAAGCGATTATGCAACAAGCCAGGACTTCTCCGCCTATTACAAAGAATGCCTGGATTCGGGAATTGTTATTAACCCTCTGGGGCCTGTTACTGACTCGGTACGTGTGCTACGCGGGGGAAGCTATATGTTAGGCGGAGAACAAAACACTTCCGCATGGAGGCATAGTAATCCGGGCATTAGTAAAAAAGGATATGGCTTCAGGGTGGCAAGGAACGGTAAATTGTTGAGGAAGTATTAACCCTATATTCACCCGCCTTACATTAATAAAATGAAGACAAGCACAATATTCACATTATCCATAGCGGTTTTTATAATATCAATTATTGTATTGATTATATCATGCGGCGATAATCCCGAAGGTTCTAGTGACGAAGTGGATTTAACCGGTATTAAATTGGACACTTTCAATATAACCGCTCTCTTTTCAGTAAACCAGAGCTCAATAAAACAGGATCCCGCTTCCTTCTCAAAAATTACCTGGGATGTTGTACCAAAGGCATATTCCTACAGAATATTTGTTTCTGATACTGCGGGCAGCACAGTTGTGGATTATGTCATCAACTCTAAGGACAACTCCTGTACCATCAGTAAATATGAAGAAAATCACTCCTATTGGATAGAGGTTTTTGCAAAGGCAAGTAAGGTGCTTGCCGACAGGATGGTAAAAGATACGATTCCGGGTGATACTCTGTATGATACTGTGGAAATTGACATGGGGTTTGTGCATTTCGTTTTTGCAGATAGTAATTATGCCGACACATTGATAGATTCATTACATGAGAGAAAATTTTACCAGGTTGACACCTCTTTTCTGTCAACATACGGCTATTACCTGTTTTCAAACAAGCCTGACACTTTTAATATTTTGCTGGATACAACTCTTCCGCAAAACGCTTTCAGGTTTGTCCCGGACGGTTATATGAAGTCCTATAAAATTGGATTCTATTTGTATAACTCACCTGATAGTGTCTGGATAACCGATACTTTAGACAATATTAAAGTATCATGGGATACTGTGTCAGGCGAATATATTACAAAATACAGAGCATACCTTCGGGATTTTTATGGAGTTGTAAAAGCAAGCAAAGACACAGTATCTACTTTTATTGATAGCATAATAATTGACACAATAGCAGGCAATGATACAATATATGCTATCGATTCTATTCAATCAGCAACTTTTTTTGGTATTATAAAGAATTCTGTTTATAAAATTAATGTAGCTACCCTGTCTGCACTCGGCCCCGGACCTCTCGACAGTATTTTTACTGTTATTGCATCGGATACAGCACACCCCTCTTTTGAAATGCCTTACAAATATTACTCCACCTATGACACGCTGCCTGATATTTCGAATATGGTTGGTGTAAAGGGAGGGATATTTATAATGGGCCGGACATGGGATGAAGCCCCATCTTTTTGCCCCGGCGCAGTCCCTGTTCACGAAGTTGTTGTACCTTCTTTCTATTTAAATAAATATGAAGTAACGTGTCAGGAATATGCTAAATTTCTAAATGCGATCAATATCAGTTTTTCCTCTGATAGTAGTTCAATAATATTTAAAGACACAATAATTGCAGATATATCCGATTCCACCAACTGGTTTATTTCATTTGCAAATGACAGCTTTACTGTTGAAACAGGCAAAGAGAGGCTGCCTGTTGTTTCATTATACTGGCATGGTGCAGCAGCATACTGCAACTGGCTTTCAAATACCGAAGGCTTGGACTCCTGTTATAACTTAAACTGGATATGCAATATTTATAAGAACGGTTACCGCCTTCCAACAGAAGCGGAATTCGAATATGTCGCGTCAGGCGCTTTCACCGGAATAAAGCAGCGGTTTCCATGGGGACTGGAGTGGGATGATACAAAAGCGGTTGTCGGCGGAAAGGATCTGGATACGGTCGGAAGCTATATCGCATACAACGGTTTCTATCATCTGATTGGGAATGCAATGGAGTATGTTAACGACTACAGCGATTATTTAACCGGGCCCGATCTGGATAACTCCACATACTATATCGGATGTAGACAAAAGGGAGTTGTTATCGACCCCGCAGGGCCGAGAGAAGGTAAAAACCACATGCTGCGCGGAGGGAGCTGTACTTCCAGTGATGAGAGCGAGTGTGTAGTATATTGCCGGTATATAAATCCTCCGAATACCAGGCTTTCTGAGTATGGGTTCAGAATTGCTAAAAATGCCGATTGAGTGAAAATTAATAAACATAATCAAACCTGTTGCAATTCCACCTATTCTTATTTTATTTCATAGTGTATCCTTCTCTTTGAATAACCTTATTTAGATTAGAGTTTTTCTTATGAACTCTTCAATGTTGAAAAAAGTTATCCATACATTTTTTTGTGTGGGGTTTTTGTGCGGCCTTATTACTGCTGAAGAGGACACGACTACCGCAAATAAAGAAAAGCCCGACAGTATGGCCACCCTCGATAAGATGGTCGTTACCGCCACGCGGACAAAACGCCTCATGTCGCAGACTCCCGCAAGTGTGAGCGTTATTTCGCAGGAGGAGATAGAGATGTCTCCGGCGAAGAATATTGACGACCTGTTAATGAGTAAAACAGGGGTGCAGGTGAAAAGAGTCGCTGGAATGGGAGAGGGTATACCATCTGATATAATAATTCGTGGTATTCCCATGTCGTTCGGCTCTTCACGAACACTCATTATGGTTGATGGTATTCCGACCAATGCCTCTGGAACACCATTTTTGATTCTTAATGAAATACCATTGGAGGCTATAAAGAGTATTGAAATTGTCCGTGGCCCCTTTTCAAGCCTTTATGGCGCTAATGCATTCGGAGGTGCGGTTCATGTCCTTACCCGGAAAGGGTACGGAAAACCCGGTTTTGAAGGTTATTTTGAAACATCATATCCATTTACTGTTTTAAATAAATATGCAGTTAATGAGAGAAGCATCCGCACATCTCTAAAAGAAAGCGGTAAAGAGACATACTGGAATATAGGGGGCGTGAGTAGTGGTGGTAATGAGAAGGCGCATTATCTTGTAAGTGCCGGATATCGCACTGTTGGTAACTATCTTATGAAAGATTATGCGATATCAAAAGGGCCGTATGAGACAACCCGTCTGAAAAATCAAAATTATGATTATCGGGATATACGGTTTTTCGGAAAGTGCGGGATGGCATTGGGAGAGAAGGGAGAGTTGGAGCTGCACACCCGTTTTTTTGACAGTGACCTCGGTCACGGTAAGACAAGACAGATTGTACCCGATTCGTCAGACAGAGTAATTAAAGGCACAAAATTTGTCGTTGGGCCGGTGGTGAAATTCGCGCTCAATGAAAACATCAATATACAGGGTAAAGCTTACTACAGGACACTGGTAGGTGAGTTCTGGAATGAAGAACCTTTTGGGGACATATACGTTCCCGGCTATTGGAAGTCTCAGCAACATGACTGGCAGGTGGAATCTCAGGGGATTTTCAAAATTGGGAAGGCTCAGGTTATAACCTCGGGGATAGAATATCTGGGTAATTTTATTCACTTTGGAGGAAAGACAAACACAATAACAGATTCGGTTATTCCCGGCTCGGATTCTACTGATGAAATGATAACCAATGTCGCCATATATTTACAGGATGAGATTTCGCTATTTAACAGGCTTAATATAGTACCGGGACTGAGGTGGGATTATCATTCTGATTTCGGCAGTGCGCTTTCACCAAAGATTGGTATATCATATAAAATTTTAGATTGGCTTCGCATTCGCAACTCCGTAGGTAGAGCATTTCGTGCGCCTACATTGAGTGAATTGTATATGCCCGATCTTGCTATAAATGCGGATTTCGTATTGATGCCCAATCCTGACCTGACGCCCGAATATATATGGGCGGTGGATGGTGCTGTTGAAGTTATGCCAATACCCACCTTGAAATCGCAAATTGGTCTTTTTTATAATGACATGAAAGATCTTATCGGGCAGGGGCCGGATATCAGCAATTTCCCGAATGTTGGAGTAACTCATTTTAACATTAGTGATGCATGGTCAAAGGGCATTGAATTTGAAATAGAATGGCAAGCAATAGGCTGGCTGTTTATTTATGCGAATTTGGTTTTACAGAAATCCTACGATGAATATGCGAATAAAGTCATTTTTGATATTTTTAAGAGGGATGATTACGAAGAGGCATCCTTGGATTATGTACCGCGTGTTACATCAGATTTTGGTATGAGGCTTAACAAGGATTTTGGTACTATCTTAATTAATGCGACTATTAACGAAACGTTTGTAGGGGAAAGAAATTTCCTGGATCTAACATCGGTTGTGATTGATCCGGATAAACCCTGGGAAACGATTCAAATTATTGATGATGTCGTGTATGTTTTACCAAACCAGATGCCGCTTGATCCCTATTGGAGAACGGATATCGGCCTGAAGTTGACTTATAAAAGCTTCCTTTCCTTTGCATTAAATATCCAGAATCTATTTAATGCTGAATTTGAAGAGAGCGGCGGGAACCTTGCCCCGGGGCGTTTTGCCTCAATAAAAGTTGGATGTAAATTTTAATAAAACTCAATAGAAATGAATGATGATAATCATCCAAAGTAACTAAAAATTATCCGTCAATTTCTTTACAAATTAAAAGTATGATGTCGAATCTTTAACAAAGGTGAATTGAACGGCCTTAATATATGCTTTGATCCAATCGGCGACCGGGAAATTATCGATTACCGGAGCAAGAGATTGACCTGATATGTGCCAGACATTGTTTTCGTCCCGAGTTGTATCAAGAACAATAGTTTGCTCTGCAAGTGAGTCCGCTAAAGGTACAAGAACATTAGTATTTGTATCAATAACAGCCCCTTCCTCGCCGTGCAGGTAAATAGAATCCCCTATTATTTCCCATACGCCGGATTGTCTCAGGAGGCTGTCGGGAGTTTGAAGCACTGTAATTAAAAAGGTTGAATCTACCTCTTCAATATTCAAATTGGTAATTACAGATACAGACGGTATTGTATCCCTCCACATGCCAAAAATACTTGAATCAGGTACAACAGGATCATCGTCACCAGGATCAGAGCCGTTACCACCACAGAACATAAAGATACTTGTCAAAGAAAATAAGGTAATAAGAATAATTGCATATTTTTTCATAATTCCCTTCTTTCTTTTGTTAAGGAAAATTTATCTATACTCTTTTTCAATGCCTTCATTTATTGGATTAAAATCATTAATCACCAAATCAGCTCCCCGGGGTCGCGGCGTATCTGTTTCAAATATAATTGTTGTATCAACATTTCCACGAGGAAAAAAGTTGCCTGCCAATAATGCCCATCTTGGATGTAACAGTTCATTGATGGTATCGAAAAGATGAGCGGTAACAGTCTCATGAAACGTCCCTATCATGCGAAATGAGGTAAGATACAGTTTCCATGATTTAAGTTCGATACATAATTTATCAGGCAGGTAATACAGGTTGATTGACGCAAAATCCGGGTACCCTGTTCTTGGGCATACGCACGTAAACTCAGGAAATATGATGCGAATTATTCCGCTATTGGTAGATGATGTTTCATAAGGGCAGGAAAATGTCTCCGGTTCCGAAAGCATTCCCTTTTTTATCGCGTCATCGAGTAATGTCATATCTTTTGAGAACATATGTTTTTTCCCGTATAAAAAATAATGGTCTTGAATCTGCCTGTTATTTATAAAATATAATATTTTTTACTTTATGCAGCTTTTTTCATTAAATTAGAGGCGGTGTAAAGAGTGATAAAGGGTATTGGCGTAAAAGAAACTATTTTATCTATTATAAGAATGATAAAACAGTAAACAGGAAACAGGAAGTGAAAAAGCGTGTTTTAGTGGCAATGAGCGGCGGGGTAGACTCCTCGGTTGCAGCGGCACTGCTTCTTAGCCAGGGGTATGAGGTCGGAGGTATTACAATGGTGTTACCTGTTGGAAAAGCGCCTGAAGTGGAAGACCCGGCTGTCAGGGATGCCAAAGCTGTAGCAGGCCATCTGGGTATTGAGCATCATCTGGCTGACGTAAATGATATATTCAAGAGGGGCGTGATTGATTACTTTGTCAATGAATACCGTATCGGCAGGACGCCGAACCCCTGTATACAGTGTAACAAAACAATAAAATTTGGCTACCTGATGGAGAGAGCGCTGGAACTGGGATGTGATTATCTTGCAACCGGCCATTACGCCCGCATAGTTAATGGTGTTTTAAAAAAGGGGTTGGATACCGGTAAAGATCAGGCCTATTTCCTGTATGTCCTCTATAGTACGGACATGAAGCGTATACTTTTCCCCAATGGCAATTTGAAAAAGGAGGAAATACGGGAATATGCGCGCGAGCTGTGCCTTCCGGTTGCAGAAAGGGAAGAGAGCCAGGATATCTGTTTTATCCCGGATGGGGATTATGCAAGATTTCTTGGTGACTATTTCAGTTCACGTGAAGGGAATATTGTTGATAACCAGGGTAATAAAGTCGGAGTGCATAATGGCATTCACAAATATACGGTAGGCCAGCGCAAAGGACTTGGCGCCTATGGCAGGAGGATGTTTGTCAAAGATATTTGCCCCGAGGATAACACGGTTGTTATAGCAACGGATGAGGAGTTGCGCTGCGCAAAAGTTGAGATTACTAATTGTATTATTGGCCCATTTCAGATTTCACCTGAAAAAAAATACCAACTTCGCATTCGTTACCGCACTTCACAGGTAGGATGTACCGTAAAGGATCATACAGGTAATCGTATGGTTATTGAAATGCTCAAGCCTGTAAGGGGGATTGCTCCGGGGCAGGCTGCTGTATTATATGATGAGGATGTTGTAATTGGTGGAGGAACTATTGAGAAAGGTTTTAATTAGTGTCTGTTACAAGGTGCCCTTTAGGGTAAATATAGCTTGTTTTGAATGTCATTCCGGTATGCTTTTAGGCCGGCAAAGTCCCCTTTAGGGGGAATCCAGCTTTTTGTGTGTTTCAGTGCATGGATTTACACCTTTGGCGCACTTCGCCCGCCAAAAACATGCGGGTTTTAATCCCTCTTTATGGGGAAATGACGGGTGTTTGTCAATATTTAACAGAAACTAATTAGTAAACAACTCAAGCCGGCAGTGGATTATTACAAATGTTTTAATGTTTTATATTATCAATCCTAATTCCGAAATCAGAAATCCGAAACAATATTGAAATCTGAAATATATTAAATTCGAAACTGATTGAATACGCTATTCTACATTTGGTAAGTTATTATTATAGAAGGATACAAGCTTTATTAATAATGTTTTGTTTATTCATTTTTTCAATAATTTGAAGTTGTTTCGAATTTCGGGTTTATAATGTTAATATGAGTCGAGTTATTAATAAAACAATTTATTTTATATTTATCTTTACCAACTATATTACCTCTCAGCACCAGGGACCGATTCCTCCTATTACCTCCGGGTATGGAGCTGAGGGCAGCCTTAGCGTGAGAGTAGACAGCATACCTTCAAAGAGCTGGCGGAGAAAACAGATATACCTTTATTACCCGGAACCTACAAAAGAATTAATTCCGGCAATTTTATTTCTTAAAGGGATGGGAGTTGACAGTAAAGAAGTATACGGGCATATACTTTCCCATATTGCAACCAAGGGCTATTGTGCGGTGATGCCGGATTATAAGCTTGCTTCTTTCCCGCACCAGGGAAGAACGTATAAGAAGTTGCTCGCAGAATTGCTCTATGCAGTAACTAAGTTGTCGTCTCTCATTGACACTTCACGAATAGGGTTCGTGGGACACTCCTTTGGCGGTGCGGCAATACCTGCATTAACGTGGCAGTGTATTAACAATAAAAAATGGGGCGGCAGGGGGGCTTTTATGTTTATCATGGCCCCGCATTTTGTATTTGAGATCACGCAGAGTCAACTGGAACGGTTCCCGAAACAGGTGAAGCTGGTAATGCAGGTATACGAAGATGATGATTGCAATGACCACCGCATTGCAGCAGACATTTTCAGGACGATTAATATCCCTGCAAGGGAAAAAGATTTTATGATTCTTATGAGTGATTCCAATGCGGCAGCCGGATATAAGCTGACAGCGGACCATGCGGTTCCCTACAGCAAATTCGATTCGGACGGGGAGGTGGACGGTATGGATTATTACGGCATATACCGTATTTTTGATGCGCTTGCGGAGTATACCTTTACACAAAATAGAGAGGCAAAAGAGATTGCGCTGGGAAACGGAAGCATAAAACAGGGATTTATGGGAACGTGGCCTGACAAAAGCCCCGTAAAGGAGTTATGTGTCCCGGATAATCCTGTAATGCTGCATTCATGTAAATTTTATTACTTTCACTGGAAGCATCCGTGGAACCCGAGAAGGAAGATCAGTAAGGCAATTTCCGAATGAGGTCATACTTTGTCAATCTGGCGATACCCTTCAATTATATACTGAACTCCGGATGCCAAGGTAAATACTGCAGCAATAATTACGCTCGTTGTAAGGATTATTCCATTCGCTTTAAAAAGAACAATAGTTATCACCGCTGTCTGAAAGAAGGTAGCAGCCTTACCAAGAATACGCGCCTGTACATGTATTGAGCCCGCAAATAATTTAATGATAAGCGCACCGGCTATCAGAAGGATATCGCGGCTGATGACCAGTAAAACAAACCAGACCGGCAGGTGGGGGTGAGCCGTTCCAAAAGAGTTCCCGCTTAAAAGAATGAAAGCGGAGACAAGGAGGGATTTGTCCGCAATCGGATCCAGAATGCTGCCGAGCTTTGTGATCTCGTTTCGTATCCGGGCAAGGTAGCCATCCAAGGCGTCAAGGGAGATTGTCACGAGGAAAACGGCAATGGCAAGATAGCGAAAAAGTTCATTGGGACTGTCGAGTTTTACACTGTTCTTAAAATATAGTAACAGGAGGATAAATACGGGGACATTGAATATCCGGATAAAAGTGATCTTATTTGCAAATGTTATGAACATGGCAGTATGATGATTTTTAGAGTATAATGAACACTATTAATGAATAATTCGTTTTACTGTTTTTCTCCTGATTCAGAACGTATCGAATACCGTAGGAGAAATAAAATAATTACTTTATACAAGGCAGCGGAACAGGTTTCTCTAAAATGGGTAGCCCTGGACATCAACATTAGTTAACCCGGCCTCCTTTGCCCATAGTAAAGTTTCCCGGTACTCCTCTTTCGTTATTCTTCTCGCTATTTTGGGGTACTCTTTTGCTTTGAATACCGGAGTATATTGGGACATAATGTTGATATAGGTATCGCGGGGAAGGTTTTCCGCTATCCATTCAATGACCCCTTTAGTCCCGCCGACCCTGTTTGGCATTACAAGATGGCGTATCATCAAACCGCGCTGCATAATACCATCAGGCGGGGGTTTAGCCACGCCTACCTGACGGCTCATTTCAAGCAAGGAGGCTTTTGTCATTTCAGGATAGGTATCTGCCTTTGATGAGTACTTTGATGCCATATCATTGTCGAAGTATTTGAAATCAGGCAGGTAGATGTCAACGATGCCGTCAAGCTTTTTAAATATTTCGAGGCGCTCCCACCCGCAGGTATTATATACCAGCGGAAGCCTTAATCCTTTACCCGCTGCAATGTCAAGTGCAAGCAGGATATGCGGGGCGTAGTGTGTGGGGGTAACAACGTTGATGTTATGGCATCCAATTCTCTGCAGGTCGAGCATCATGCCTGCCAGGTCCTCGACGCTTCTCACTTCACCCATTCCTCCCTGGCTTATTTCCCAGTTGATACAGAACACGCAGCGCAGGGCGCAGTTTGTAAAGAATATTGTTCCGGAGCCTCCTTGTCCAACCAGCGGCCTCTCCTCACCGAAGTGCGGATGATAGGATGAGACTTCAAGTTGAGAGGAGGCCTGGCAAAACCCTCTCTTTCCCTCAAACCGGTTGGTGCGGCACTCGCGGGGGCATAAGGTGCAGCTTTCCATTATATCCCACAGCTCTTTTCCTCTTCTTTTCAATTCTCCACTTCTATGTAACGACATATAGGCAGGCTCAAAATCTGCACCCATCTTTTTTTCTCCTTCATTTGCGGAACCCTGTTTATTCTTTTGGTCAAGTGGCTCTTCCGGCAGGTGCCCCTCTTTTTTGCCCTTGTTACAGGCTGCATTTATAGAGAGAAAGAAAGAACCAAATCCTGACACCGCTAAACAAAAGCATGATTTGATAAATTGTCTTTTTGATTGTAGTTTCATGCTGTTTTTTTATCCAGCTCATTTCTCACTGCCACGGCAAGAGTTTCCAGGCCATACGGCTTTTTTAAATACTCTCCAACCCCCATTCTTTGAGCTTCCCTGACCCGGTCCGTCTCGGAGAAGCCGCTGGTAATTATGGCTTTCTGTCCGGGGTGCAGTTTTAGAATTCTTTTATAGGTTTCAAGGCCGTCAATACCCGGATCCAGAATCATATCCAGTAGTACAAGGTGTGCAGATTTTTCCTTCATATACTCAACAGCCTCTTCGCCGCTGGGAATCCCCATTGGAGAGTAGCCGAGCTTAGACAAAAGGGAACAGGCAATTTGTCTTTGCTCTTTAATATCATCGATTACAAGGATTGTCTCGCCGTTACCCTTATATTTTTCGATATTGATACTCTCTTCCTTTTTGACAATTTTCTTCCTGGTTGCCGGGAAATAGAGATAGAACGTGGTCCCTTTTCTTTCAATGCTTTTAACATCGATATATCCCTTATGGTCTTTTACCGTCCCCCAGACAACTGACAGGCCCAGTCCCGTACCGAATCTCCCGTCTGTTTTTTTTGTATAGAATGGCTCAAATATCCTTCCAAGGTCTTTTTCGGAAATGCCACATCCGTTATCGGCAATACTAAGGATAGTATAATCGCCCTCCACAATTTTATCATAACCGAATACCGGAGTGTCCAAATACTGATTGACGGTAGTAATAGTAATTTTTCCCTTATCAGGTATTGCGGCGGCTGCATTCATAACAAGGTTATGGATTACTTTCGATAAATGTATGGCTGATCCTATAATATTAAACAGGTTCGGCTCTAAATTTGTTTCAAAGGTGATTTCCGAATAATCAGTCTTAAGCTTCTGATATTCCAGGCTTGAGAAATAATCAGCAGTAATGTCGTTAGGGTTGAGGACTTCCGTATCAGGGAAGCCCCTTCTTGCCAGTGACAGCAGGTCCTGTACCACAGCAGCGGCTTTTTCGCCTGCCTGTTGTATGGTTAATATAGGTTTACGGAGAGGGCTGTTATCAGGGAGTTCAAGCAATATCAGGTCGGGATAGCTCACCAGGCTTGCCAGAATATTGTTAAGGTCATGCGCTACACCACCGGCAAGAATGCCTACCGCTTCCATCTTTTCAGCTATCCGCAGCTTTGACTGAAGCTTTTCCCGCTCTTCCTGATACTTCTTACTCTCTGTAATGTCCGAGCTGATCAGTGTGGCAGCCACAACCTTATTGTCAAGCTCCATGGGAACTACCCGGATTTCATACCAGGTAGTATCTGCCCCACCGCGTCCTTTGCCAAGGACTTCACATGTGCCGGACTTTCCCGTTTGAAAGGCTTTCTCAATAACACCTTTAAGCTCATCGGCATATTCGGCAGCTACATATTTATAGACACTATGCCCAATAGCTTCTTCCGGCGTCATCTTTGAAACGGTTCGGTTTATTGCAAGAACTGTGCCGTCATGGAGAATACGTACTATTATATCAGGAATGTTTTCAACGAGAAGCCTCCATCTCTCTTCAGACTCACGCAGCTTATTTTCCGCCAGCTTGGGCTCCGTAATGTCACGGTCAATACCACGATAGCCTCGAAAGTTACCTTTAGCGTCAAAATTCGGAACGCCACTGGACTCAAGTATTACCATACGTCCATCCTTATGAACATTGCCATTCACCAGCCTTTCAAAGGGCTTCTTCGCTTTAATAAGAGCATTGAATTCAGTCCTGATCCGTTTTGCGTCATTCTTAGACATTAGATCAAAGGGTGTTTTACCTATAATTTCATCGGGTTCATACCCCAGAAGGTCCTTAACTTTTGGGCTTGAGTATGTGTATACAGAATTCTCATCCACCTCCCAGATCCAATCACTTGTGCTTTCGGTTAAAGCTCTGAAGCGCTCTCTACTCTCTCGTAATGCCGCTTCCGCTTTCTTGCGCTTGGTAATATCAATAATAATTCCTCTTGTGCCGATGCATTTCTTTTCATACATAATTGGAGTGCCCCGCAAAACAGTATTAACTGTTTTGCCATTTTTCTTTACAAGAGTTTGCTCAAATGGACCGGCTGATGATCCGGATAGTACCTTTTTAAAATTATCTTTGACCTGTTTTTGATCTTCTTGAACAAACAGCTTAAACAGGTCAATGCCTTTTGTGGTAAAATCATCTATGGTATAATCGAAAGCCGCAGTGCCGGCACGGCTGAAAAAGGTGATTTTTCCCGCAGTGTCGGTTTCAAAAACCAGTACGGGAAATGTGTCAGTCAGGTCATAGAATCTTTTCTGGCTCTCTAAGAGTGATTGTAAGGCCCGGTTTTCACGTTCTTCAGTTTCAGATAGACGCTTGTGTAAAGCTGCCAGTTCTTCTATTAATTGGTCATTTGACTTGTTTTTGTCTTTCATTATAGTTACCTCTAATTATCATAGATTGTTCATGCATGCATAAAAGGTATTCCAATTGATGGGGATAGAATGAAAGAACTGTGGCTGTATATATCAAGTAATGCGATTGCGATCACCGAGCAATTACCATGATATAGCTGTTCATTACTATAATGTAAAATATTTTATGGGAGATGTCTTTTATTTTTTTGTGAAATTCAAGTGTATTTGTTACAATAGCAGTATTACGGTGTACTATTAATTATCAGATAAATTTAGCTTGCTTTAATGTCATTCCCGAATGTTTTTGTCGGGCGAAGTGCGCCAAAGGTGTGAATCCGGCTTTTTGCGTGATTAGAGGTATGGAACCCCGCCTAAAGCAAGCGGGGA
>JAUXBV010000148.1 GCA_030619215.1 Fibrobacterota bacterium
CCATTGACTCGCAAAGAATCTTTACAATTTCTGCCTGCTTTTTCCTCTGGTCCAGGTCTTTAATTTTTGATAATTCCTGAACATTTTTATCAATCGTCTTTGCCAGGGAACTGAGTAAATTAAGCACTTCTTCCATTTTTACTCCTTTCTTTAATTATCGGTTTATGTCATACCAATGAAATTATTTATTCTAAAATCTTTCCACGTCTGAGTATTGCTGCAAAATTATACCCCACATCAGAACTGGCGATGACAAGAATGTTGCCTGGAGTATTTGTCAGCTTTCTGCCGTCAAGTTCATCAACACCTGTTATCTGCGGCCAAAGATCATTGCCTTCGGCAAGGGACTCAAGCACTGCGGCGAGGCTTACCAGAATAGAGGCGCTTTCGATATAGCCGGTACTAAATGTCGTGGTTATAAGCGGAATAGTACTATAGCGATTTTGCAATACTTTTTGTAAACAATCCAGCACTTTTTTATCCTGCACATTGCCCTGCGGCGCCCAGACAATACAATCAATTGCATCGGGGCTTATCCGGGAACGGCTCAGGGCAAGGCTGCATGCATGCTCCAATCCCTCAGTGTCAAGGCTCTGTTCCGTGAACGGCCCGGCGTCCATGCTCATACCGTAGCCCAGCACTTCAGCGAGGATTCGTGCGCCTCTCTCCCTTGCAGACTCCAGCGTTTCAGCAACAAGGGTTGCCGCGCCTTCACCCAGAACTTTACGTTTGTTAGTTTCCAAACGAAGCCTATAATCGGCCTCCTCTCCGCCCTGACAGAGAAAGCCCATCAGGTTATAATTGAAATAGGTCTGAGCGTACACCTCATCTGAAGCACTGGCAAGAATATATTTTGCCCTTCCATCGGATAGGAAATCGTATGCGTATGCAATGCTCTGAAGCCCGGCATGGTGCCCCGGAGACAGGGTCATATTGATTCCCTTCAGACTCAGAACGCTGGAAACCCACCCGGCAGTCGAATTTGCGGTTATATTTGAGAAGCTGCTTATATCGGTATCATAGGTGTCGCCGGAAAAAACCGCGTCCATATGCGCTGTTTCGCACGGTCCGTTGCAAACACCCATGACTATACCGAAATCCGCTGCACTCTTCCGGCTGACGCGCAGTCCTGCATCTTCAAGTGCAAGATGTGATGCGGAAACAGCCAGCTTGCTTATTTTGTTTAAATTTGAAAAATCAAGGCGGCGGTCAACATCGGAAGCCTTGAAATCGGGTACAAGACCTGCAAGCTCAGACTGCATATTTTCAAGCTTAAGCCCGGTAACGGGCCCTATACCCCGGATTCTATCCCTTAAGGCTTTAATATTCGTTTTCGTACCGATACCAAGTGATGTCACTGCTCCTGTTCCGGTTATAACGACCCTGTTTTCTTTTTTCTCCGGCAGTTTTGTAACATAATCCCATTTTGCTATAACAACAGCGGCATTGTTGCCGCCAAAAGCATAATTTGCTGAAATGAAAGCATGATACTCCTTTTGACGTGCTTTGTTGGGTACATAATCAAGTGTGCAGCCGGGACGCGGCTCCGTGAAATTAATCGTTGGCGGGATAAATCCCGAATTCATTGCCAGCAAGTTACACGTTGCCTCGAGTATACCCGCACTTCCCATACAATGGCCGAAAAACGACTTCAATGAAACAACAGGGACACTATTACTGCCGAATAATTTCACTATTCCCCTGGTCTCCGCCTTGTCATTGGCTTCCGTTCCTGTCCCATGCGCATTGATACACCCGATTTCCGACAGGTCAACCTGCGAATCCGTCAACGCGGTTTGAAGCGTGCGAAATATACCGTCTCCACGGGGGTCCGGAGCTGTTGGATGATAGGCATCGGAGCTGGTCGAATGCCCGATAATTTTACCATAGCACTTTGCATGGCGCAGGATAGCCTTCTCCATCTCCTCTACAACCCAGAAGCACGCAGCTTCGCCGGTATTAAGGCCGTAAGGCAGGGAAAAGGGCGCTGTCTTGGAGGTAGACGTAGCTTTCAGCCCGTCAAAGCCGGCCATGTTTGCAACACATAAAGAATCGGATCCACCCACAAGCACCGTGTCATAGTAGCCTTTGTTAATCAGCATCTGCGCAAGGCCGATAGCTCCGCTTGTGGCAGAGCATGCGGTTGTTACTACCCAGGTCTCGCCGCCGATCCCCAAAGCTCCCGTGAGTGCTTTACCAAATCCATAGTACTGGGCCTGAAGGTTCTTTTTTTCATTAAAGGCGCTGTCAGATTTATTATGTTTCCATTTATACTCGTCCTCCGCAGAGATCAGTCCGCCGTTGCAGGTTCCCAGCACAAGGGCAACATTACGCTTTATCTCATTGGGCTTAAACTCAAGGCCGGAATCCTTCAAAGCATTACGTGCCGCGGCAACTGCATACAGTAAATAGGGATCATCAAACTCAGCCAGCTCCGTTTCACTCAGGTAGTCTTCCGGACGGAAATCTTTAATTTCTCCGCTGATCTCCGTCCTGAATGATGATGCGTCGAATTTAGTGGCCGGTGCAAGCCCGGATTTACCTTCCTGTAAATTTTCTATTACCGCTTTGATATCATTGCCAATGGGACTGAAAACGCCGATACCGGTTATGGCTGCCTGTCCCTGTACTCCCTTTTGCTGGAGCGGTATTCCCACGATCTCTCTTCCCTCTTTAAAGGTTAACGGCTCCAATGCTCCAATGTGCCGGTGTTTCTTTGAATTAAAAAACCCTTTCCAGATTTTTATAAACTGGTCATTCAGCTCATCCACACTCATCTTCGGATGCTTTGCAACAACGTGAGCGCCGTTATAGTGACTCCAGTTCCTATCAAAAATACGCTCCTGCCGGTTAAGCCGGTCCCAGTGTTTTGTCCCCGGATACGGTGTAAAGAGAAAAAACTCGGAGGTATGAATATTTGCTTTTGTATACAATTCAAGGATTCTGTCCGCAACGCCGGTATCATCCCAGTCACGACCGATTGCAAAGGATCCGAAAAACCGGACTCCCCGATCTTCAAGGTTTTTCACGAGGTCGATAAGGACCTGCTGCTCCTCTTTCCCACCCTGAATCGCTTTGATGGAAACAGGGTCGACATTCATGGTGCAGTAAAAGTTGCGTACACCTGCTTTTGCTGCAAGGTCAAGAAATTCTTTATCGGTATTAAGCGCCAGTGTGGAAGATACAAAATATTTTTTCTGCAAAGGGGCCAGTCGCCTGAATAATTCTTTTGAATAGTCAACGATCTTTCTATGAGGGAAAAAGAAAACATCATCGGCAAGATAGACATTCTCAAATTTCAGTGCTTTTATCTCTTCTATGACCTTGTCAATCGGCCTGAACCTGATTCTGTATCCCATATGGGCGGGAACTGCACACATGGCACAGTCATACAGGCAGCCACGGGTAATCTGAACCAGGTCTTCTTCCCAGGTATATGACTTTTTATTGTAGAAAATATCCCTGCGGGGAATTCTCATTTGAGAAAGGTCGAATTTATATCCCCCCGTATATTTCGGCTTAAGCTCACCCCGCTTTACATCCTCGATAATTGCCTGCCATGTCGGCTCCACCTCTCCGATATTAACCGAGTCCGCATGCTTGAGGCACTCATCAACCATGAACGAGGGGAAAATACCACCCATGATAACCTTCTTTCCATGGGCGCGGTACTCATCGGCAATCTCAAAAGCGCGGCTTGCCTGAGGGGTGAAGCAGCTTACCGCAACCAGGTCTGTCGGGGCATTGTAATTAATTTTATCTCCGCTGTTATCATCGATAAGCTCTATTTCAACATCGGGCGGAGTCAGGGATGCCATTATGGGAATGCCAAGCGAGGGTGGTGTAGTAAAATCACCCAGAAAATAGTCAACAAGGTCGCTGTCAAAACCTGTATTTGAAAGAAACTTCTCAAATCCCGGATAAACAAAGGTTATTTTCAAAATGAATTACCTGTAAAAAAATTATACTAATATCATGTAAAAATATAATGATGCGCCAAAACTTATGTATCTAAAAATACCTGATACTAATTTATTACTATTGCCTATTCATGCAAGGCCCATTATTATATAATGCCCGGGACACTTTACTGTGTCAACCCTCTCAGGAATGATCCGGAAATCAATGAATCCCGCGAGACTATATTAATTTATAATGCTTAAAAACACATGTAATGATATAATGTTATATTAGCGGATATTTTTACTCGTTATCAATCAGTCAACTATTAAGGAGTATATGGGAAACATGAAAGTTACTATTTCCAAATCAGCAAAGAATAATACTCACATTACTTTTTTAACAGAAGAGAGTAAGATTAAGCCAAAGGACTTCGAAGGTAAAAAGGATGAAATAACGGTAAGGTATAAAAATAAAAACACCATAATATATTGTGGGCTTGGTAAAGGTAACAAATGCGCTGATACCATACTCAGGTCTGCAGCAGCAATAGGCATTCGAAAGGCAATAGATTTAAAGCGCAAAAGGGTATCGATTATTGAGCCAAAAATAAAAGATCTGAAAAAATATCCTGCAATAGCCCTCATTGAAGGAGCTGTTCTCGGCTCATACATCTTTACAAAATATAAGAGCGAAAAGCCAAAAACAGTGACCACGGCAGAGGTTGTCAGTAAGAACATAACAAAAAAAGAGGCAAAAGATATTGCATCAGTCTGTGAAAGCATCAATTACGCACGCGATCTTGTGAATGACAATGCGAATGAAATATTTCCCGAACGTCTTGCAGAAGAGGCGCTGTCCATTGCATCATTATCGGATGATATAACCTGTACTGTACTCACGGATAAAGAGATAAAGGAGAAAGGACTCAGTCTACTCTATGCAGTCGGCCAGGGATCGCCTTACCCGCCGAGGCTTGCTATCTTGGAGTATATGGGTAATCCTGAATCAAAAAAGAACATAGCAATTGTTGGTAAAGGCATTACTTTCGATTCCGGTGGACAGAACCTCAAACCAACGGCACATATAGAAACCATGCGCTGTGACATGGCAGGTGCGGCAGCGGTGCTTGGGCTAATGAAAGCTTTAGCCGGTTTGAAACCGGGGGTTAATGTTACCGGTGTGGTGCCGGCAGCACATAATGCAATCGACAGTACCTCATACCTCCCCGGCGACACCTATAAATCCTATTCGGGTAAAACCGTGGAAATTCTTAACACCGACGCTGAAGGCAGGCTTGCCCTTGCCGATGCAATATCATACTGTATCAAAAACTTTTCACCAACGGAAATAATAGATCTTGCAACACTTACCGGCAGTATTTTATCTGCACTCGGCGATACAATTGCCGGCCTTTTTTCTAACAATGACGCACTCGCTGACAAATTATTCCAGTCAGGCGAAAAAACGGGCGAGCGCCTGTGGCGTTTACCTATATATGATGAGCACCGTGAGGCAATAAAAAGCGACATCGCCGACATCCGCAATATTTCAAAGCTGAAAAAGGGACATGCAGGCTCCATTACCGCTGCGGCTTTTATTGAATCTTTTGTCAATAACCTTCCGTGGGCTCACCTCGATATTGCAGGTACAGCCTTTAACGAAGGCGAGGTTCGGGGAGAGGTGCCAAAATTCGGCACCGGTTTTGGTATAAGGCTGCTTATGGATTACCTGTTAAATAAATGAATTGTGTATTGGAGTATTGGAATGATGGAATGTTGGAACCCTGAAGGACTAAAGTAATGGAATGATACAGCATTAAAAAATTATGTAAAAATGCAGTATCCCGACCGTCAGGAAGGGCTCAGATAGCCGGAGTAATGGAGTTGAGTACTGAATAATTATTGAATTACTGCAATTTATTTATTGATAATTCCGTAGTAAAATAGAGCTCTCATTAATACATTTAACCTATTCTTTAAAAACGCTTTTTAAAAATCATAACAATGAAATACATATCTAATATTCCCATTTTTATAATTTTATTAGGAGCTATATATTCTGCATTTGCCCAAAACCCTGACACCACCTTTTCTGTTGGGGGTTTTATAACCAACTACAAACCCGATAAAGCGGTTTGCATCGCAATGTTTTCCAGTAATGATGACTTTAAAAAATGTGAACCGTACAAAACGCTCCGGTTCGCTAACGATAAGCTTCCGCCGGACACTCTTCTATATGTATTTTCGAAGGTAGAGCCCGGGGAGTATATTATCGCTGCATATCAGGATCTCAACGGCGATAACAAGATGAACAAGGGCTTGTTCGGGCCAACAGAACCGTATAGAATATACAAACCAAATTATGGAATCTTCGGGCCTAAATTTTCTAAATGTAAATTTCAGGTCAGTGGCTCTATTACTTCTGCTGATTTTGCTCTGAAGTAAACTGTTTAGTTATCCTTACTATTTAAATGAGTTGTTGATATTATGGTAAAAGGCTACTTGATAGTTACCATGCGCATGAAACTTTTCCTTTCGTTACTTTTGCGTAACGGTATAAGTTTACATCCCCGCTATTTACTCTGCCTGATGTTCCTTTTGCAGAGCAGCTTCTGGTCATCTTTCTTAACTTTCCGCGAAAAGTTACTATACGGCCGCAGAATAAAGAACACCCCGGCTCCAACCAATCCCATTTTCATTATCGGTCACTGGAGGACAGGAAGCACACTCCTACATCAACTGCTCAACTGCGATCCCCGGCTTACCGTACCCGACCAGCTGCAATGCACCTATCCGGAAAGCTTTATAAGCGGCAGAAAATTTATTGAGCCGGTAATGGGATTCATGCTTCCTGACAAACGGCCTATGGATAATGTTAAAGCAGGATTGCATGAGCCTCAGGAGGATGAATATGCGATCTTCAGAATGAGCGGTTTTTCTCCAGTTGAAAGGCTTCTTTTCCCGCATTCGGGTGACTATTTCCTTGCCGGTGATGAAACCTTTCTTCCCCCGCAGTCCAGGCTTCATCAATGGGAAAATGCCGTCAAACACTTCGCAGCTAAGCTCTACTTCCACACTGGAAAACGAATCGTTTTTAAGAACCCTTTCCATTCCATGCGGATACCAACTTTGAAAAAACTCTTCCCTGATGCTCTATTT
The DNA here is from genome assembly GCA_030619215.1 of Fibrobacterota bacterium. Taxonomy (GTDB): domain Bacteria; phylum Fibrobacterota; class Chitinivibrionia; order Chitinivibrionales; family JANQEN01; genus JAUXBV01. Next base: position 7,062 of record JAUXBV010000148.1, read on the forward strand.
ATCCATATCTTTCGGAACCCTTTGACCGTGATCCCTTCAACACAACATATGTGGACAGTTGTTGGTAAAGAAAACGCCCTGAGAAAGGAGTGGAAACCGCCAAAGCCCGAAGATATACTTGCATGTTATAACAATGTTATAATACGCATAAATAAAGACCTTTCGGATCTCCCCAGGGAGAGGTATATAGAGATAAGCTTTGAAAACCTTGAAAAAAATCCAACTGCTGTAATTCAACAAATATATAAGCACTTTACTATTGACTTTTCAGATACCTTTGAAGAAAAACTGAAAACCTTTTTAAAAAGCATTGTAGGTTATAAGAAAAACCGGTATAAGCTAAGTGAAGAGCAGAAAGTGTTAATATGCAGCCGTTTGCAAAATCATATGAAAAGATACGGCTATTAATCCAATAATTCCTTTAATAAATTTGAATTATA
>JAUXBV010000491.1 GCA_030619215.1 Fibrobacterota bacterium
GTAAAGTTTTTAAAATATTACTGTTTCTGATCTTAAGCTGGGTATTCTTTAACTGCATATTTTTTCTCGGTACCCACCCTACCAGGCTAATCAACTCGTTTTTCCAATTCCTGTTTTTGAAAGTATGGCACAATGTTTCTATTATTATGTTGCGTGATTTCCTGGTATTCGGTTTGCTGACAGGCATCGGCGGGTTTCTGGTATACGTTCCCAATATAATGCTTCTCTTTTTCTTTTCCCACCTGTTATTTGAAACGGGACTGACCGCAAAAGCGGCACGCCTGATAGATCCACTTTTCAGGCTGTTCGGATTAAACGGGTACTCTTTCCCTCCTCTTCTCTTTGGATTCGGCTGCAGTGTTAATGCGCTTCACAGCGCACAAGACATTGACAATAAGGATAACAGGCTCCTGACCATGCTCATAGCTCCTTTTATGAGCTGTGGATCCAAATTTGCCGTATACGTTCTCCTTATTTCCGTCGTATTCTCCGGGAAAGAAGCCGGTAGCGTATTATTTGGATTATATACAATAGGAATTTTGCTGGCACTTATCTCAGCGCTTGTTTTTCGAACAATTCTTAAAATCAAAAAAAATGATACCCATGAAGAGATAAAAGATTCACCATTAAAAAAACCGGATATAATGCGTATCCTAAAAGATACAGGTAAAGACGGTTGGCTGTTCTGTAAAAAAGCAGGTACGGTTATTGTCATTGCTTCAATTATTATATGGGCTCTATCATACTGGCCCGGAATGCCTCAGGATAAATATAATGAGCTGGTAGCGTATTCAAAAAAAACCGGCCAGTCAATTCCCTCAAAAATAACCTATTCATTTCATATGAGTTATCTGGCTGAATTCGGCCGGCTTATTGAGCCTGTTTTCAAGCCTATGGGACAGGACTGGAAAAACTCAGTAGCACTCGTCAGCAGCCTTGCCGGTAAAGGTATCATTATTTCGTCACTTGTAACAATGTATGGAATTGAATACAGCCCTGAACACGAAAAGACTCTTTCCAGGGCTCTGCAGGCTGACAAGAATTTTTCCAAACTTTGCGCCCTGGCACTTATGCTTTTTGTACTCCTTTGCGGCAGCTGCCTCGCATCCGTCACCATGTTTCTTCATGAGACAAAGTCAATCGGGCTTACAGCGCTATTTGTGATATATCCGATAATTGTAGCATGGATTGTGAGTGTACTATTTTATCAAATTGGTAAATTAATAATTGTATAGGTTGTATTTTATTAAAAAAGGCAACTTAAAAAGTATAGTGTATATTTAATATAAGACGCTACTTCAAAGGCAGGGTATACATGGGCAAACTGGTTGAGATTAATCAGGCTTCATTTGGATACGGGTCCGGAAAAAATTTCATTCCTATTGTCTCCAATATTACCTTATCCGTTTCAACCGGCGAATTCATCCTTCTGGTCGGTGCAAATGGAAGCGGCAAATCGACCATAATTCGCGGTATGTTCGACCTGGTTTACTGTTCAGAAGGATCGACTCAATGGCATATCCCGCAGCATGAAATCGGCTATATCCCACAGGAGCCAAATATTGATCACGATATTCCGGCAACCGCGCTTGATGTTGTTTGCACATCCAAAGCCTCTCAATGGTCGACACGGAAACATGGCTGTGAGACGCTTGAAATCGTCGGCATGCAGGAATTTGCAAAGAAACGGTTCGGCACACTCTCCGGAGGCCAGAAACGGAGGGTGCTTCTGGCGCGTGCTCTTTTTGGCAATCCAAAGCTCCTTGTTCTGGATGAGCCTACCGTTAATACGGACTGTGACACAGTAAAGAAAATCGAAACAATCCTTACCGGCCTCTGTACACAAAACAGGGTTGGTATTCTTGCAACAACACATTCGGAGAGCTGGGCGCCTTCAGCTAAACGGTACCATATTGACGGAGGGTGTATCAATGGATGAATTTCTCCTGACACTCTCATTTATATTTGCCCCTTTTGTTACAGCGGTTACCTTTGCTTTCGTCACCCCTCCCCTCGGCGCAACACTATCATTGCGTAATGAGATTCTGCTTGGTATAGCGCTTCCGCCGGTTGGTTCCGCTGTTATTGCCGGAGCAATGCTTGCAGGCGTCCCTCCGGACGCTACAATTCCACTATACGTGCTAGCAGCAGTCGCTATCTTTCTCATCATGATACTCCTGCCGCTCAATGTCGGTAAAAAACGCATCTCCATGAGGCGCCGCGAATTGATTCTTGCGGCACTCTTCTGTATTGGAAACACACTCACCTTGATTTTTATGGCGCTCTCACCACCGGTTGAATCTCATTTTAAAAACCTCCTGCAGGGTGAAATTTTAGCGGTAAATAACATTGAAATGATTATTACGATTGTTGTCGCACTTGTTTTGCTTGTTATTGGAATCAAATTCCGCGGAGTGCTCTTTGCCTACTCTCTTGATGAAGAGGGACTGAAAATAAAGGAAAAGTCTTATAATACCATTACCATACTATACCGGGCAACGGCAACACTCATTATCACCGGCGGTATTGTCCTTATCGGCCCCCTCCTGACAACCTCCCTGCTTATTATCCCAGCTTTCTTCACAGAACAACGAAGCCGGGGGCTTGAACATTTTATGATTACCAGCAGTATCGTCGGGGTTGCAGGTACGATTGCCGGTTTTCTGATTTCCGTTAAGACAGACCTGCCACCGGCAACGGTAGCGGTATGCGCAATCATAGTGTGTGGAATAGGATTTCATTTTATAGCTAAAAACAGATAGCCTCTCCCCTGTACCCGAAAGCGAAAAAGTATTTGTGCAATGACATATCATAATAAAACAAATAGGAAATTTTTAAGGCAGCTTTTTTTTGCCTTGTCTATTGTAATACTGGGCTTTATACTTTGGGCAGCAGTGCAGTACCTTTTCTTTCGGCCGGATTCGAACACAATTACAATAGGAACATTTTCCCAGTATAAAAAAAATCAAATTATTCATAAAAAGAAAGAACGTTTTTATATTATACGTGATTCATCAGGATTATATGCGGTAAGCGATGTCTGTACCCATCGTGGGTGCATGGTACTTATAAAGGGTAATACATTTGAATGCCCCTGTCACAGCGCTGTTTTCACCCTTGAAGGCCGGCCCCTCAGCGGCCCGGCAGACAAACCGCTTGACCATTATTATATTTATAAAAACAAACAGAATGTTTTAGTGGTTGACGTAACAAAATCAATTAACAAAGAAATTCGTTATTCAGAATGATTTCCAAGAAAAAGAGATTTCAGCGGGACTTTTTATTCCAGCTTCCCGGGCACCTCCTGGTCTGCAGTTTAATAACAGCAGCCCTTTCCGGGCTACTCATCGCATTTTACTATATCCCAACGCCTGATAAAGCTGCTTTGTCAATTGACTATATTCAAGAGAAGGTATTTGCAGGTACTACTATTATAACAATTCATCGCTTATCCGGTATTTCAGCCATTCTCTTCACACTATTTAATCTGATAATTATTCTCCGGTTAAAAAAAATATCCGCGCTCTGGATAAGAATATGGCAGACCGGTATAATGCTTATTATTCTCTTTATATGCTTCAGGATCACAGGATATTTACTTAACGGCAGTAATTCCGCCGTA
>JAUXBV010000405.1 GCA_030619215.1 Fibrobacterota bacterium
GTATAACATTGTGTAAGAGCGGATAGGCCATTGCCATGTCCTACCGCTCAACACACTGTTGCGATATATTTTCTATAGTTAAAATCTGAGTAATCCACGATAAACAACATCGGGACTATAGCCATTTAATAATGAATAATCCAGGTTGAAATTTATTATACCTTATAAATGAGTGAGACTATGATTCAAAAAAACCTTTTAAAAGAAGTTCTGAAACATGAGGTGTTCCCTGCATTAGGTTGTACGGAACCGATTGCAGTAGCATACGCCGCCAGTGTCGCAGGTAAAGAAATAACAGGGAAAATCAAGGAGATAGTGATACGGGTTGACTTGGGGGTATATAAGAATGGCAAAGCAGTAACAGTCCCCAATACCGGCGGTGAAAAGGGTAACCTGATTGCAGGTGTTCTTGGCGCTTTAGTTAAAAAGCCTGAGCTGAAAATGGAGATTCTGAGTGGTATAAAGAAGGAGATGATAAAGCAGGCGAAATCTTTGATCAGTGCAAAAAAGGCTGAACTTTTTTATGATAAGTCGAAAACGGATCTCTATATAGATGTATTTATTAAATCGGAAAGATCTTCCGCCCGTGCTGTAATTGAGGGAGGGCATACAAATGTGGTTCGTGTTGAAAAAAACAAGAAAACGGTTTTTGCGCCGGCTGAAAATAAAAGTAAAACGTCCGGTAAAGGTTATAAGAAACTAATGAAGAAGATGAAACTGTCCGAATTGGTTGATTTGGTCAAAGGTATGGACAAGGAAGACTATGCTTTTGTCAAGCAGGGTATTGAAATGAATCTTAAGGTCTCTGAAGCCGGCCATAAGTTAAAGAAGGTCGGTTATTATCTTTCTGAATTAGTAAAGAAAGAGTATCTTATCGACGACATTTTATCCTATAGCAAAGCATTAGCTTCTTCAGCGGCTGATGCGAGAATGGCGGGACTGAACCTGCCGGTTATGACCAGTGGCGGCAGCGGGAATCAGGGAATTGTCTCAATTTTAGTCCCTTACAATGTTGGAAAACATTTTAAAATCAAAGAAAAAAAAGTACTCCGGAGTATTGCCCTTTCGCATTTAATTAACAGCTATATTAAATGTTTTACCGGTGACTTGTCTCCTCTCTGTGGCTGTGCTATTGCCGCTGGTGTCGGTGCTGCTGTAGCTATTGTATACCAGTTAAAGGGGAAAGATATTAAGAAGATGAACCTTGCTATTAATAATATTATCAGTGATTTAGGAGGAATGTTTTGTGACGGTGCGAAGGGAGGGTGTGCTTTAAAGGTAGCCAGTTCAGTAGATTCGGCAATTATTTCAGCCTATATGGCGGTAAATAATTATGGTATCAGCGAGGTGGAGGGCTTTGTCGGAAAGACAGGCGAAAGCACAATCCGTAATTTGAGTATAATTTCCGAAACCGGAATGGAAAAAGTAAACGATACAATAATTAAAATAATGTTTGAGAAGAATTTGTAGGAGATTATCAAAACAGGGAAGATTATATCAGATATCACCGGGTGATATTCCGCCGTTTGCTGTAAATACTAAAAACAATAAGCCCGATTACAATAATAAAAGTCAATATCAATGGAATTTCTTTATTGATATTTCCCAGCCATTTGTATAGCTTGTCATAGAAAAAGACCCAGCACAAGGATGCTGACATGGTACCCAGCATACAGGTCGTCATGTTTACCCAGGTTCTAAGCCCAAGTAAATATCCCAGCAGAGAACCTATAATAACTCCCGTCATCCAAAAGGGAAACCATACAAAGAGAAACACCGTTGCGATTTTGTGCCGGCGATAGCGGGTCGCGCGTTTTTGGACAGAGTCGAAAAGAGGTTTCATTCGCTTTTGGAAGAAGCGCCTTTCAAAAAAGTTTCTATAAGAAAACACAAAGATTGGGTATAGGATAAACAACACTATAGTATCTATGTAGGATGCCAGCAAAAAGATCAGTAATGGATACATACACGTTTGAGTGCCCTGGGCAATAGATGCTGCCCGGCCGCCAATAAGCTGGGTAAAACCCATGGTTAGGATATTGAACCAGTGGTGGTGTCCTATTCGGAAGAGTACAATAATAACTGCCAGCCACAGGATCAGCATACAATTGCCGACAATAAAGATGATGCCTTCATCGGAAGAGAGGAATCTCTTTATGAGATTGGTATCCTTTTCCTTCATAAAATAAATAGCCGGCTAAATTGGGCTGTGATTTTTGGCAGCGTATTTAAGGAGTATGGGTACACACGGTCCTGAGTCCCACAGCGTCCGAAAAAGTACAGTTAAATTCTAAGCTGGATTGTCTCCACCATGCAGTAAGGATATAGTGTTTGCTTGAACTGAATACCCCTCCCCGTACAATCGATCTTCTTAAGGATTGCGGCCCTATGTCCGGCCCCTTATAATCAATACGATTTTTTTCACGCTCTGCTACTGATACAATGTCCCACAGGGTTTCTTCTACATTTCCGGCCATATCATATAAATGCCATATATTTGGTATCCTCCGGGCAACATCTTTAGCTCCGTTTGGATCATTGTTATACCCCCACCACGCATATTCAGAGATTTCTGAGCTGTCTTCGGTAGTTTTTGGGTAGCTGGCAGTGTAGGGATATTCCATAAGGGTATTACCGTCTTTTCCCCAATAGTATTCTTCTTTTCCTCCAGCCCGGTAGGCATACTCCCATTCGTCTTCAGTTGGCAATCTTAATCCATTTAGATTAAAATCGCATTTTAATTCTGTAATTTCTCTGATGCAGCTATTATTGGTATCAATCTGTACGGATGTATAGGTATAACAGGTATCCCTATTATGCTTTTTACTTTTATCATTACAGAACACAATCATTTGATGCCGGGAAATTTGAGTTATAGGTTTTATGGACGTTGAAGTGTCAAAACCTAGGATATATTTCCATTTATCTATTGATATGCCTGTGGTATCAATAATGCTTGCCGAGGACATTACTTCATTCCAGTCATTGATCGTAACCTCGGTAGTATCCATATAAAAGTTATATGAAATTGTTGCAATTGAGTTATCCTTACCAATAAAACATCCCGCTGGAATGAGGATCATATTGTCCTGTTTTTCACCCGTAAAGACGCCGCATGTACATTGAGTTGTATAAAAAGTTATTTCATTACTTTCGCTGAAAGAGGCGCTGTTGTGAACAAATACTTTTACATAATAGGCAGTTTCACTCTCTAAATTTTTAAAAAGGTAGCTTGTATCGTTTTTAAAGGTGACACATCCTGCTAAAGAGCTTTTTTCAGTGACTCCCGGATTAGTATCGAAATAGATTTTATACGCGGCAAAATTCTCTGACTTTGGCCTGGTCCAGAAAAGAGTTGCCCCATTAGCATATATATTACTTGGGTTATATAGGGTAACCTTATCCGGTGGTGCTGGGTTCTGCGTTTCAGAAACAAGCAACTCGGAACAATACAAAAACACTATCGCAAAAGATAGTACTGTATATATTATTACATATTTCTTCATAACTACCTTATAATTCTTTCCACCTGTTACCAGGGATATTCGTTTTCCGAATATTTTTTTGCACCTTCCGGTCCACGGGCAACGTATATTTTCTCCCTTGTTATCTCTATAGAACCGTCAGAAAAGATTTTCTGTATATAAGAGATAATCAACTGGTCGATAATTCCCCTTTCCGTAAAATAGGTCCGGGTTATTTGAACACTGCCCAGAATGTTGACTCTCATGCCGTTTTCGATAATCTCACCACTAATCGAATAGTAGGTTTTAACACAGATACCGTTTGAATATTCAACCCCATTAATGAGGTATAGCGGCTCGCCGGATTTTGGCAGGGCGACAACTCTGCTTGCAACGCTGTATCCGTCAAAAAGAATATTTCCATTTGAGGATGTCGCCGGATTCCTTATAAGCGGCGAAGTCGGCCATTTATTATTTGTTGGAACACTTGTAGAGTCAGTGTCATACCAGCCATAGAGGCCAACAATGACTGTCCTTGGCATAACAACCTGTCTGCTTTTCTCTGTGTAATGCATTTTCCAGTTTTCGATATAGGCAACCTGCAATAAAGCCGAGTCGGTTTGTTCAAGAAAGCGGGTTGTTGTGTTATTGTTGATATCAGCAAAGGTCGAGCTCTGTTGATACAGTTGCCGGTACACATAGTGGAGGGTATCATCA
>JAUXBV010000083.1 GCA_030619215.1 Fibrobacterota bacterium
ATATGCCCTGTCGCTTACATCACTATAAATATTAAATATGAGATGACGTCTTAAGGTTAAATACGCTAAAATTGTATTTTGTTTAAATAGTGTTGATAAATCTTGCATTTACATAAAGAAATGAAATAATTTCTATGGACTTATGTGAGGTTCCTACAGTGACTTATAACGTATTTTGAAATAACTGTTATAAAGTGTCAAATATGATATCCATAATATCTTTTTAAATAAAAATTAAATTAACGGAGGTAAATGAATGGCATCTACAAAAGAAAAGGCTGGGTCGGACCAATTGACTATAGAATACTCGGTAAGCCCTTCCGGTGAAAAGTTTGAGCTTCCGCAGAAGCAGCACTATGCAGCGGAGTTCAGAAAGGTTGAAAAGAGGGTAAAAGAAGCACGAAAAGAGGGTAAGGAGATAGTCGTAGTCATGGGCGTTGGATTTGTGGGAGCAGTCATGGCAGCTATTGTTGCTGATACCAGGGATAAGAAAGGCTGCTACAGCAAATTTGTTATTGGATGCCAGAGGCCGAGCTCACGCAGCTTCTGGAAAATACCGCTTCTTAATAGAGGAATGTCTCCTGTTAAAGCGGAAGATCCGGAGGTGTATGAGCTTATTACCCGCTGCGTCTTGGAGAAGAAGACTCTTATGGCTACGTACAATGACAACTGCCTTAAGCTTGCTGACTGCGTGGTTGTTGATGTTCAATGTGATTATAAGAAGAATGACCTTGGTGATATGAGAACCGGCGAGGTGGACATGGCGGCATTGGAAGCAACCATGCGTACTATTGGCCGGAAGATTCCTCCGAAATGCCTGACCATTATTGAGACAACTGTTGCTCCCGGAACAACTGAGTTTGTTGCTATGCCTATTCTTCAAAAAGTATTTGCCCAACGGGGAATAAAGGCAACACCGTTGCTTGCACACAGCTTCGAAAGGGTCATGCCCGGAAAGGAATATGTTGCCAGTATTCGTGACTTCTGGCGTGTCTGCTCCGGTTGTACCAGGGAAGCCCGCAGGCGCGTTGAGAAATTTCTAAAAGAAGTGCTTAATACAAAAGACTTCCCATTGACAGTTATGGACAGGCCGATAGAATCGGAGACAACTAAAATTGTGGAGAATTCTTATCGTGCAACAATACTTGCTTTTTTAAATGAATGGAGTCTTTTTGCAGAGCGCAACGGCGTTGACCTTGTAAAAGTTATCAATGCCATAAAAATGCGCCCGACACACAGCAACATGATATTTCCAGGCCCGGGAATAGGAGGCTATTGTTTACCGAAGGATGGCGGCCTCGGTTACTGGGCGTATCGGCATATCCTGGGCTTTGAGGACGGCGATAATGTTTTTTTGATCACCCCCACCGCCATTGATATAAATGACACCCGCGCGCTTCATGTTGCCGAACTTACCCGCGATGCCCTTCGTAATATGGGACGTTATATTGCCGGTGCTGATGTACTTATTTGCGGCGCCAGTTACCGCCAGGATGTAGGGGATACACGATACAGCGGCAGTGAGATGGTGGTCCGTAAACTTACCGAAATGGGAGCTGAAATGCGCGTGCATGATTCCTATGTAGATCACTGGTATGAGATGGAGAGCCAGGAAACCTATCCGGCTCCCGGCCTTTCATGGAGCAGGTTTTTCCGCAACCAGGAAGGACTGGAAAACATTCGTGTCCAGAAGGATTTGCGCAAAGCCCTAAAGAATGTTGAGGCGGTTATCTTTGCAGTTCCCCACAGCGAGTATTTGAAGCTTGACCCGCATTTTGTCGTTAAAAGTGCAGGTAGACCTATCGCTGTTATAGACTGCTTCGGTATCTTGCCTGATGATAAGATTCGTACCTATTTCAATCTCGGTTGCGAGGTTAAAGCTCTTGGGCGCGGTCATATACAGCGCATAAAAGAGGAAATGAGGAAGAAGAAAAAACACTAGTTGATTATTATCTACAGTAAGAATTGACTTTTCAGAGATAAAATTGTTGCAAAGTGGGAGAAATAGATATAAAATTAGAAAGTAATGCTATTATTCTGAAGTACCGGTTAGTTTTTTTATACTTGTACCCGGCATGAATAACTTTTCTAGTTTATAAAAAGGAGTTTTTACTGGTGAACAGGTGGTATGACAGAGACAGAAAGCTCAGCTGCCTCCTTGACAGCTTTAAAACAATGGAAGAGAAATCCAGAGATAAACTATGTACAGGAATTATAGGTCTTATTAAAAAATATCAAGCCACGATAATGGATGATGGTGTGATGGATTTTCCGCTTGAATTCCCTAACAGAAGATGGTACGATAAAGATCCTTATTTGTGGCTAATTTTCAACGGGCTAAGCCAGGCTAATAACAGGCTGATAAAAATAGTTACTGACTATTTGGAAAAAATGTCGGTTTGATTTAAAAATAGCACTTGTCGCTAAGGTAAAATAGGGCATCCTTCTTTATACTGCGGAAATGTACTCTTCTTGTTTTTATTTTGCATGTTGCAAGAGTTATTATTTATTATAGTTATAGTTGAATTTTTACATTATCACAAATAAATGATATATGAGGTAGGGGAAAGGAGCTTGTTCAAATGCGTATTAAATCAGACTCAAAGTCAATAGGTATTACTGTGGTTTTTATTCTCAGTATTTTCCTGCAATTGAATCATGCAGATGAAGTTTATTCCCGGGTAAGCACCTATTTTATCTCATGCGACTCCTTGCTGGGAGCAACAGCAGAAAAGTTGTCAGATATTAGCAAGCTAGACCCTACGGATAAACTTCTTCTTGAAAAGATAAATATTTACCCGGAATTTGAATACCTTATGCGTGTAAATTCAAAAGGTAAAATTATCAGTAAGGTAGTGGGAGATAAAGCGTTACCAAGAACCTACCGTTATGTCGGTAAGCAAATGTGGTATAAGACTGTAAACCTGAACAAGAGACCCTACTATGGGAGTATTGTCAATAAGAAAGGATATTATTTATTCTGGATCAAGCCGCTTTTAGTCTGGACAAAGCATGGCTCGAGATTCGGAGGTGCGTTGGTTGCAAAAATAAATATAAAGAAAGGTTTTGAAAGTATTGCTGAAAAAAATGAGACAAAATTTCAAGTTGAGTATAGGGGAAAAAATATTTTCTCAAATTTAGGAAAAAGTGTTACCGGCACCCTTACCGAAAAAAAACTTGCTGTTTATGGTATGCAGGGTTTAACACTCAAGTATGAAAAGCCTGTTGCCAAACGGAGACCGGTTGCAGTTGCGGCAGCCAAGCAACAGGCACTGGAAGCAAAAGACACAAAAGCCGTACCGGTAAAGGAAAAGGCTCAAAAACCACAAAAGAAGGTCGCGTCTGAGAAGGCAAAGGCAGATATCAGGAAGACTACCGCAAAAGCTCAGGAGAAAAAAGTTATACAGGGGAAGGTATCCGGTAGTAAAAAAGATAAAGAGAAGAAAGCCGGTTATATTAGCATAACTGCTACCATATTTTTTATTTTTATATGTTTTGTTTTAGTCGCTATTTGTTTCATTGTAATGAAACGGGCAGCGGAGAGAAACAGAAAAATAATCGAGTCTATTGACAAAGGAAATCTCTGATTGAAATGACAGGATGACGAAATGAATTTTATAAAAAAGGGGAAGCACAAAATGGTGTTTCCCAGGTAAAGTTGTCGATTTTTTTCTGATTTAATTTACTGATTCGACAGATTTTACTTCCGGCACTTCCTGCTTCAGCATTTTCTCAATACCGTTTTTTACCGTCATTTGTGACATGGGGCAGCCTGCGCAAGCTCCCTGAAGGCGTACTTTTACAACACCGTCTTTATAATCCACAAATTCCACATCCCCGCCGTCAGCTTGAAGCATGGGTTTAATTTTGTCAAGTGCCTTTTGAATTTTCTCTTTCATTATTAAAACTCCTTTCTACTAAATATCTTTCTCATATTCATAACATTAACGTCCTGCAAACCTGCCTGTTTTCTTTTTGTCACAGCACCATATGACGGAATGAAAGTCAATAATGGTGTTGCCACCCGCATCAACCGAGTATGCGGCTTCTAAATATAGATGATTGTTGTTTAAAAAGTTATAATAAAAAACTTCGGAGAAGTTTTCTAATTTAAGTCTCAGGGTGTCGTTTGATAAGCTGTACCTGCCGGAGAAGGTTGTGTCGAGATCGGTTTGTAAAGAGTCTCTATAAAATGCCGAGGAGAAATTTTTTCGGTTAAATGTTATAACAGAAGCTAAGAGAGAATCGGTTGCATAATTACATGCAGCATTACTGCAATGATACACTTCAATCCATTGGCCTTCAATTTTATCCCTTATTTCTGATAGTGGATTTTTTGAACAGCCGGATAGCATTAAAACTATTAGTAATAACAGTAAAGTGTCAGGTTTCATTGTAATGTTTTGATTCGTCATGATATTAAATGTAAAGATGTTTATAAATTGAGATATGGCCTAAGGCATATTCCGGTTGCAGAGCGTTTGTTTTTCGCTACCGCTTCGGGAGTTCCCGTCGCTATAATTTTTCCGCCCTTATCGCCACCTTCCGGGCCTAAATCCACAATGTAATCAGCGCATTTTATTACGTCAAGGTTATGTTCAATAATTATTACGGTGTTCCCCTTATCAACAAGCTCATGCAACACGTTCATTAACATGAGAATATCCTCGAAGTGCAGGCCTGTTGTAGGTTCATCGAGGATATAGAGCGTTTGTCCGGTTGAACGCTTAGAAAGCTCGGAAGAGAGTTTAATTCGTTGAGCCTCTCCCCCGGAGAGCGTTGTAGCCTGCTGTCCAAGGTGAATATAGCCAAGCCCTACTCTGGAGAGTGTTGAGAGTTTTGTTTGTATAGAAGGAATATGCTTGAAAAAGGAGAGAGCTTCGCCCACGGTCATATCCAGGATGTCCGCAATAGTCTTGCCTTTATAGGTAATTTCAAGGGTCTCCCTGTTATAACGCTTCCCGTTGCATGCTTCACATTCAACATAGACATCCGGCAGAAAGTGCATCTCGATTTTAATAACACCATCTCCCTGGCAGGTCTCGCACCGCCCGCCTTTAACATTGAAGCTGAACCTTCCCTTTTTATAACCGCGCATCTTGCTTTCCGGAAGCATTGCGAACAGGTCGCGGATAGGATCGAATGTTTTTGTATAGGTTGCCGGATTTGAGCGTGGAGTACGGCCAATAGGTGACTGGTCAATATTTATTACTTTATCAATACGGCTTGTACCGGTAATAGATGAGTAGGGGAGTGCCTGTTTTTTTGAGTGGTAGATTTTCCTGACCAGGGCAGGATAGAGGGTCTGATTAATAAGTGTGCTTTTCCCGGAACCGGATACTCCGGTAACACTTATTAATTTTCCTAATGGAAAATTTACCGTGATATTTTTCAGGTTATGACCGGACGCGCCTTTAAGTGTCAGGGAATGTTTTATATTCTTTCGCCTTTTCGGGGGTGTCGGTATGCATTTTTTCCCTGAAAGATAGTGTCCGGTAAGAGACTCTTGATTACGGGCTATTTCCTTTGGTGTACCGCAGGCGACTATTCGGCCGCCATGTATACCGGCCCCCGGGCCAATGTCGATTATATGATCTGCAGAAAGCAGGGTGTCTTTATCATGCTCGATTACCACAACGGTGTTGCCGAGATCTCTCAGAGAAAAAAGTGTCCTGAGCAACTTTGAGTTGTCCCGGGAATGGAGGCCAATGCTCGGCTCGTCAAGTATATAGGTGACGCCGGTAAGCCGTGAACCTATCTGGGTGGCAAGATGAATTCGCTGGGCTTCGCCACCGGATAGTGTTGAAGAGGTTCTGTCAAGAGAAAGATAGGAAAGTCCTACATCTATTAAAAATTCCAGACGCTGGTTTATTTCTTTAAGTATCTGTTTTGCAATCTGTGCCTGTCTTTTTGCAAGATTCAGGGATGAAAAGAAAATTAATATTTTGTCAATAGGCATAGCGCACAGTTTGCCGATATTGACACCATTTATGAGGATTGCAAGGCTTTCGGGCCTTAGCCGGGTACCTTTGCATGCAGGACATTTCTTCTGTGACATGAAGTTCTCAACCCAGCGTCGGATATCCTCAGACGATGTTTCCCTGTACCGGCGCAGCAGGCTTGGGATGACACCTTCAAACTGTTTTACAAAATGCCCCCTGCCCTCACCGGTATGCGATCTCCAGTGAATGGTAACCTTTTCCTTGCCGGAGCCGTAAAGGAGTATGTTTTTTTGTTCTGCTGAGAAGGTACGGTAAGGTCTGTCTGCCGGTATGTTAAAATGTTTGCAAACAGAAAGCATTACCTGCCTGTTCCAGCTCCCGAGGGTAGTCGCGGCGTTCCATGGAACTATTGCGCCCTCCTCCAATGACTTTCCCGGTTCCGGTGCGACAAGGTCAGGATCGATTTCCATGAGATAGCCGAGGCCGTTACACTCTCGACAGGCGCCAAAGGGGCTGTTGAAAGAAAACATTCTGGGCGAAAGTTCGTCGTAACTGATATCGCAATGGGGGCAGGCGAGCAGCTCAGAAAAAACTATCTCTTCATTGTCAATACAGTCGATCTTTACCGTTCCACTGGTACTCAGCTTCAAAGCTGTTTCAAGCGAGTCGGTCAGGCGCTTTCTGATACCCGGGCCGTTTACCAGCCTGTCAATAACCACTTCAATGGTGTGCTTTTTATTCTTATCCAATGCAACAGGATCATCAAATGTATGAATTTCATTGTCTATTCGAACGCGAATAAAACCGTCCTTCCGGAGTTTCTCCAGAAGATCACGGTATTCGCCTTTTCTACCTGAAATGACGGGCGTTAAAATCTGAAATCGGGTTTTGTTAGGCAGGCCCATTATTTTGTCGCATATTTCCTGTACCGTTTGCCGTGATATATGCCTGCCGCACTTATAGCATGTTGGCGTCCCTACCCGTGCGTAAAGGAGTCGAAGGTAATCATTTATCTCTGTTATTGTACCGACTGTTGAACGAGGGTTATGACCGGTCGTTTTTTGTTCAATGGATATTGCGGGGGAAAGGCCTTCAATAGAGTCAACATCAGGTTTCTCCATCAGGCCGAGGAATTGGCGTGCATAGGCGTTCAGTGATTCAACATATCTTCGCTGCCCTTCGGAGTAGAGTGTGTCAAAGGCAAGAGAAGATTTGCCGGAGCCGGATATGCCGCTGATCACCGTAAAACGATTACGGGGTATCGTCACCGTGATGTTTTTCAGGTTATGTTCGCGCGCGCCTTTAATGACTATATCTTTTAATTTCATTACATATGAAGGAGGTTATAAATCTTTATGATATTTTTCCCATGCACGTTGAACAGTTTTTTTAAGCCTGGGCTTTTTAAACTCGAAGGGTTTGAAAAAAATTGGATATTTTCGCTTTGTATTAATTTTCACTAAAGTATGTTTGGGGTTGTAGCCAAAACCGGTGATGAGTGCTATTTGAGAGGGGATACGTTTTTCTTTTAATTTTTTTATAAACTCGTAGCCGTCTAAATCCGGCATTGCAATATCGGTTATAATAAGAAAGAAGACTTTTTTCTGAAGCTGCTTGAAAGCCTCTGATGGCGAACTGACGGTTACTGCCTTCCACCTGTGGGACTCCAGGTATATTTTAAGAAGATCAAGAACATCGGTTTCGTCATCAACGATAAGAATATTTCTATTCCTCTTCTTTTTTGAAAAGCTCATTTATTTTATCTATCAATTCTTGTTTACCAAAGGGCTTAGTAATATAACCATCGGCATTCATTACATGCAATCCTACCATGGCATCAAATTCTTCCGATTTCGCCGTAAGGATTGCAATCGGCACCCTGTCAAACTCTTTATCTTTTCTCAGCTGCTTGAATATTTCCCAGCCATCGATCTTTGGCATTGATAGGTCTAAGAGAATGGCATCCGGTTTATAGCTTTTCGCTGTGTCGATAGCTGCCAGAGGATCCAGTATGGACTCAACGGTATAGGCTTCTGTTTCAAGAACAAGCTTTACAAGTTCCGCAATGTCCATGTCATCTTCAATAACAAGTATTTTTCTTTTCATTGTATCAATCCTTTAGTTCTTAAAAATTTCCGAAAAAAGCCACTTCCAGTATTGTAAACAAGCAAAAACAGAGATAAAACCAGCCACAAAACGCATTAACATGGTAATTGTATGCGTTACATTATTTGAAAGCGAAAAAAGTTTATTAGTTGTAATGGTGTTTACAATTGCTGCTGCAATAATGCATGCCACGCCGGTATATAAAAGTTTATAAAATGCAGGTTTTTTTAGCGCCTCTCCAAGCCGTTTGCTCAGGTAAGCGATGATCATAAGAATGATTATTACAGAGATGTCAAGAAAAAAGACATTTTGAATATTGAGTAATGTCATTTTCGAACTCTTTTCATAGTAAGAAAAAGAATAATGGAATTCCATGCGGAAGCTATGCTTCCACACAGGAGAAACAGCGTTCTTATGATCTTGCAGAGGCTACCATCGCCCCTTGAAATGAAGAGGCATGGAATTACCACTAATAAAAAAAGTATCGCTAATAAAAAACCGGATCTCGTCGATGTTTGATTGAATTTTTTACGGTAGAAGGATGAGATAAGGTAGGCAATTATATTAAAAAAGATAAAACAGAGAATATAACCGGCAAGTAACAGTGTGTAAAGATTCCAGGAAAGAGTCATTATCACTTTTTCTTCTTCCCAAATACGTTAATAAAGGCATCCTGGGGAGTATAATGAGTTATTCCGCTCATTATTCCTTCCCGGCCGCTGAATGTCGATTCTACCTCTATGCCGTTTTTTGTACATACGAATTGATGTATACCCTTGTGATGGTCACTGCCTCTCATTTTCAGTATGATGAGAGCCTTCTGTATAGAGCTGTCAACTTCAACATAGCGAAGGAGAAAATAGGAATCGACTATAAACGGTATTTTGCTGGTTACCTGACTCATATGCCCCAGGAGGCTGTCGTTTTCGCGCAGAAGAATACTGGTAACATTTTCCCGTTTCAGGGCGTTTATAAACGTTTTCTCTTTTTCGCGAAGGTCAATGCTGTCGATTGCCAATGATTCAAAATGAGTTATGCTGTCAATCACTACCCGTTTAACGTTCATTTCTTCCATGAGCGTTACAAACTCCCCATCCATCTTATCGAATTCTGTTAAAACGGTTTCGGGATCTGAGAAAATAATTCGTAAACGTCCCTCTTCTTCCAGCTTTTTAAAGTCCCAGCCGAATTCCAGTGCATCGCGGTAATATTGCTTTGGAAATTCTTCAAAGGTAATGATAAGTCCGGGCTCGTCATAGTTAACAATCCCGTTATAAATAAACTGCATTCCCAGTGTTGTTTTTCCGGTGCCGGGAGCTCCCTCAATAAGGTTTGCAGTATTTGGTAAAAAGCCTCCGTACATCATTTCATCAAGTACTTTTATTCCTGTTGGGATTCTTTTCATATTCATAGTTAGATCCAATGGTTATAAAAATGTTTAATAATTAAAGTTTTTCCG
>JAUXBV010000300.1 GCA_030619215.1 Fibrobacterota bacterium
AGAGCCTTTGTTCTAAGGAAGCAGTGGTTAGCGAGTCTATTTCAAACTGGGCTTTGGAATATTTTCTCATCCAGGAAAAGGTCAAGTCAAAAGAGAGTAAGTTGTGTTCCGTGGTAATAGGGGAGTATGCGATAGACAAGGGGAAACAAACGGTATATTCCGTCGGTTGATCAGGAATTGAAACTGAGACAACACTGTCAGCAGCAAACCAGTCAAGCAGTAAGGCTTTTAATACTATCTCATTTTTCACGCTTTTTTTCCAAAGGTCAAAGACCGGTATTGAGCCAAGCTCCCAGCCAAAGCCAAAGCTCCAGAACGGGTATTTCCACACACGGTATGATGTGTCGATTTCAGATTTTTCCACCTGAATGGAAGAATCAGTTATATCCGTTGATGTATCAGAGGATATTCTAATATTTGTGGCAGTATCAGGTGTTGAGTCGGGTGTAGCACGAAATGAGGCAGTTGTGTCAGAAGTGGAATCTGTAATTTCAGGAATAGACTGAGTAGATGTATTTCCATTATTTAGAGTTTCTTTATTTTCGGCAATAAGCTGTCCTGCTAAAAAAAGTAAATGAAATACCGAAATCATTAAAAAGAAAGTTATGTTAAATTTCATTATTCAAGCTCTCTGATAAATATCAATATACGGAATACGGAAAATAATATAATTAACAAATCATTCACCATTAGTATATAGAGTATATAGGGACGGAGGAAGTTTATCAGTTTAGTTTAAGTTTAGTTTGTATGGCTTCCGAAGCCCTGAAGGTTTTCGCATTTATAGCAGCTAAAGCATATAACGCACCATTATGCAGGATGGGGGAGTATCTTGGTGTCGGAAATGCGGCAGTATCAGCGATGATTCAATCCGGACGAAAAATTGTTAAAGCCGGAAATATTACTATTTGACTATTTTACCACCGTCTAATGTGTACTATTTTGCATTACTCTGCTCAGGACTTTCTTTATTTGCTTTCATTTCAGCGTACGATACCTGCATATAGTTTGGTAAAATGTCTCCTGCCTTTTTCCATTCATTTTTAGTATCTATTGATTTACAAGCAATGAATGCGCACGCAAGTCCCCGCTGTAGAGAGAGTTTGTCCGTCGAGTATATATTTTTATAATCTTTAAAGAAGTTTAGTACCGAGCTGTTTCTATAACCCAATGTGTCAATTAACAGAGTATCCTCTTTTTTGAACATCTTGTCTGACTTTTGTAAAGATACTATTTCATCATCAGTTATTCTTCTCCGAGAGTTTTTACCTCCTTTGAATCTGGCACAAAAGACCCTGTCCTGTCTTGCATCCATAATTGCTGCTATTGAACCATCCACGCTTGTAAAGGATTCCGCCATGCTTTGCAAAGAGGAGACCGGCAGAATGGGTGTGCCGGAAGTTAAAAAAAATCCTTTCAAAAAAGAGATCCCGATACGTAGGCCGGTAAAGGAGCCCGGGCCCACAGCTATTCCTGCATAGCTAATGTCAGCGGACTCTATTCCGCTCGATTCAAGTAAAAAGTTCATTGCACCGGTTATGTGTTCAGCATGAGAATTACGCGCGTATCGGGAGCACGACAGAAACGGCTCGCCATCCTTTAAAAGGCCCAGGCTCAACTCTGCTGATGAGGTGTCTATTCCAAGAATCCAGCTCATTTATTTCTGCCCGCCGGCGCTGTCTCAATAATAATATCGAGTAATTCTGTATACGTGCCGCCGGCAGCGGCAAAGGATTTTGGAACAAGCGATGCAGAGGTTAATCCTGGCAGGGTGTTTGTTTCCAGAACATATATAACATCATCTGTCACGATCATATCAGTTCGTGACAGGCCCCGGCATTTAAGTACCAGGTGTGCTTTAAGGGAGACCTCCTGGAGGCGTTTTGTGAGGTCCTCGCTACACGGTGCGGGAGTTATCTCCTCGCATGCTCCGGCAGTGTATTTGGCGGTATAATCGAAATATGCCGATTTAACCGGACGGATGAGAATCGGGGGAAGTGCACGCAGGCTTGCATCCGGGTACTCCAGAACAGGGCAGGAGTATTCATCCCCTGAAATATTCGATTCAATAAGGAATTCATTAGAATCCTTCGAAAGCTCAGCAATTATCTTTTCAAGGGATTCTTTGGAGTCTGCAAGGTCCATAAGCCTGCTGGAGCCGGATTGCGGGCATTTTACATAACAGGGGAATCCGTGCTTTGTGATAATATCGTCAATGGTAATACCTGATCCGTCAGTTCGGTAAATAGAGTAAGGCGGTGTAATGATTCCCTGCTGTTCAAAAAGGTATTTGGACTGGATCTTATCCATTCCCACTGCACTGGCGCATACACCGGAGCCGGTGTACGGGATATCGATTGTTTCCAGAAACCCCTGGATCCTGCCGTCTTCGCCGAATTCCCCATGCAAAGCCAAAAGTGCAATATCACACCCTGCCCACACTTCCTGTGACTGAGCGGCAGATACGGGGCCTTTGAAGTGTGAAGATTTGTCCGGATTGGAGAAGTCATCTTCGGTAAATACAGCGGCATCTGCATCGCTGTAATAGAATTCCTTTTGGAGGGTAATGATAACAGGCCTTATGCGGTATTTAGTTTTGTCAAGGTGTTTCAGCATTTCCCTGCCGGTGTTAAGGGAGACTTCATGTTCTACGGAAGGGCCGCCCATAATAATATTGACTTGTTTTGCCATTTATGCATTCCTGAGTTTTGAGGTGATACATTCAACAACAGAGTCGGAAGCGACCCGGTATTGCTCACGGGTATCCCGTTCACGAATAGTAACCGTGCCATCTTCCATGGTCTGTCCGTCAACGGTTATGCAATAGGGTGTTCCAGCTTCATCCTGGCGTGCATAACGCCTGCCGATTGACAGGTTAATGTCAAGGAAAGAGCTGATGGAATGGCTTAAAAGATCGTTGTATATCTTTTCTGCTTTTTCAGGCATGCCGTCACGTTTGACCAATGGAAGTGAAGCGACCTTGATAGGTGAAAGAGACGGGTGGAAACGAAGAACCGTTCGTTTGTCCTTGCCTTCACCCTCGACATCGTATGAGTCAATAAGAAAGGCAAGTGTCGCACGGTCGGCGCCTGCTGCCGGCTCTATTACAAATGGGAACATGTGCTCTTTGGTCTCTTCGTCAAACAGGGCGAGGCTTTTTCCGCTGGAGTTGGAGTGTTGCTTCAGGTCAAAATCTGTTCTGTTCGCTATTCCCTCAAGCTCGCTCCAGCCGAATGGAAACTTATATTCAACGTCAACGCAGGCTTTTGCATAGTGTGCAAGCTCGTTCTTCTCGTGGTCGCGGAGCCTGATGTTCTCTTTTTTAATGCCGTATTCCAGATACCAGTTGAACCGGGTGTTTTTCCAGTATTCATACCAATTTTCATCCTCCTCCGGGGGAACAAAATATTCCATTTCCATCTGTTCAAATTCACGGGTACGGTAGGTAAAGTTGCCCGGCGTAATTTCATTGCGGAAGCTCTTGCCTATCTGGGCAATGCCGAAGGGTATTTTCATACGTGAAGCCTGCTGGACATTGAGGAAGTTGACAAATATTCCCTGTGCCGTTTCAGGGCGCATATACACGGTGGAAGAGGCGTCCTCAACAGGCCCCATAAAGGTTCTAAACATGAGATTAAAGTTTCTTGCTTCAGTGAGTTTACCGCCGTTTTCAGGATTGAAACCTGTTGTGTTTTCAACCTCCTCTGTCGTTTCACCCAGAAGCTCAGGTTTTACGATGCTACGCTGCTGATAGAATTCCCGCGCTGTTTTTCTTGCTTTGTCAAAATCCGCGGGGGTTTTTGCTAGGACCGAATACGGCTCCGTAATTGCCGCGTCTGATTCCCTGTCTTTTGCACCGGTAAAGTGCAGTACCGTTCCTGATTGCGGTTCTATATCGTCTGCCCTGAAACGTTTTTTTGTAAGAAGGCAGTCAACCAGAGGGTCGGTAAAGCCCTTCAGGTGTCCTGACGCTTCCCATACTTTCGGGTGCATAAGGATTGATGCGTCAATGCCGACAATATCCCGCCTGCTGGAGACCATTGATTTCCACCACGCCTCCTTAACGTTGCGTTTTAGCTCCACACCGAGGGGCCCGTAATCCCAGCAGCTGTTGAGTCCGCCATAGATTTCACTGGATTGAAAGATGAAACCGCGTCTTTTACATAGTGCTACAATTGTTGCCATCTTGTCCTGTCTGTTGCCACTCATTAGTATCCTTTCGCTCCTGTTTTGTTTAATATTTTTTGTTTTAGTAAATTAATTACATAAAAATTAGTACATCAATTTCGTACTCTCGTACCCTCGTATTTACCCACGGTATTTGCTTAAATTATCCTTCAATCTTTCCTCAATCGAAATGTCAGTATCAACGGTAAATTCCTTTCCGGTAATCATCTCGTAAAGTTTAATGTAGCGTGAAGAGAGCTCCACTACCAGGTCATCAGGTGCAGAAGGCAGTTCAGGATCATTATAGGGATCGCAATTCTCCTTGAACCAGAGTCTCAGGAACTCCTTGTCAATATTTTCAGGTTCAAGGTTCCGGGAGAGTCGTTCCTTGTATGAGTCAGCAAGCCAGTAGCGGGAAGAATCGGGTGTATGTATCTCATCAATAAGGGTAATTTCTCCATTGTCATCAAGGCCCATCTCATATTTTGTGTCAACAAGGATCAGACCATGTTCTTTCGCAATTTCAGAACCATAAGCAAAAAGCTTAAAAGCGATATTTTCACATTTCTGCCAGGTCTCTTCATCAATGATACCGCGTTTGACAATCTCTTCTGCAGAAATTGACTCGTCATGATCTTCTGCCTTGGTAGTCGGTGTGAGGATCGGCTTATCGAATTTCTGGTTTTTAACCATGCCATCCGGCAGTAAATTTCCGCAAATATCACGCTCGCCTTTTGAATACTTCATCCAGGCCGATGTATCAGTTGAACCGGTAATATAAGCGCGGACAACAAATTCTATCGGGAGAACACTGCACTTTTTAGCAACGGTAACATTTGGGTCAGGGACTTCAATTACATGGTTTTTAACAATGTCTTTGGTATTTTCAAACCAGAATGCGCTGACCTGGTTTAGTACCTGCCCTTTAAATGGCACTGCTGCAAGTATTCTGTCAAATGCGCTCTGACGGTCGGTGGTAATGAGAATAAGTTTATCTCCCAGACCAAATGTATCTCTAACCTTGCCCTTTCTGGGATTGGGCAGGTCCAAAAATGTGGTATCTTTTAGACAGTTTTGTAAATTTGAGTGAATAATATCCTTTGAAATCATAAAAACTCCTGACTATTTAGTG
>JAUXBV010000386.1 GCA_030619215.1 Fibrobacterota bacterium
AGATCATCCATGACAAATACCTTGCTGCTGTTTCCTGCTTTATCAATGGCAAAATAACGGAGCACCTGTCCGGCGCGCATCGGTATTTTATCCCGGTAAACAGGGGAAGAGAGCGCCGGCGTTTTATCCCCTATCTCATAGTGGATTCGTGCAAACTCAGCCGCTTTCAGCGAAATACGAAACTCATTCTCAGAGGGCCCGTCCTCTATCTTTACCCTTACCGTTGGCGGAGAAAAATCCAGCATAAACTCAAGGCTTCCCTCTTTGCTGATATTATCCGCTTCGTCAATCCCTATATAGCGTATGAACGTAACCCCTTTTTTGGAAATCCTTACCCCGTCACGATATACATGGGAGGTCTGGTCCGGTGGTGAATTGTCAAGGGTATAAAAAATTGTTGCCGGTTCCGGTGCCTTAATTGTCAGGGTGAATAGCCTGGTATACGTTCCCGAACTGTGGGACGGATGCAGGAGTGGAGGGATTTTATCATACTTGTACTCCCAGATCAGCCGCCGGGACATATTCCCTGCCTGATCCCGGGCAATGGCCTTTACATAGGCCCTGCCTTTGTGCGGGAATTTAATCGGCCCTTTGTACAGATAGCTGTCTTCAAAGGATGTTGTATTATCATAAGCATAGCGTATTTCAGCCTTCCCCTTCGCAGACAGAGTAAGAACATCGACATTTTTCCCCTTTTTAACATCGTACCTGATCTTCGGCGGTATGGTGTCAATGACAAAACGTGCCTTCATGATTGCCGATTCATGGCCGGTTTTGCCCCTTGCAAAATAACGGAGCAGGTTAAGCCCATAGGGGCATTTAACAGGTTCAAAATAGGGGGTAAACCGCCGGGGTGTTGCATTGGGGTCAAAGGAATAATAAACTTTTGCCCCTTTTGAAGTTTTAAAGGAGATATTAAATAAGTAGTTATAAAGGCCGGGTGAGGGCTGAACAGCCACACTTACCGAGGACGTATCGACCACATAGTAAAGCTCATTGCTCCGGGTCAGGTTACCTGCCCTGTCAACGGCGGATATATACCCGCTGAACTGTTTCTCGACAATAACAGTATCATCAATGGGAGCCTTATCCTTACCGCCCGGATCAATGTGGCGATAGAAACGGCACGGTTCATTGCTGCTCAGTTTAACGGTTACTTTAGACCTGAAAACTCCCGGATCCGGTGTGATAGTCAATCCCGGCCGCTGAAAATCCAGTATATATGCGGCAGTATCAACGGTTGACTTATTACCATAAATATCCTCTGCATGGAAATAGATAACTGTTCTCCCCGCCTTTGAGATATTGATCCCTTTTTCATATTTCTCCATCTTATCCGATGTATTAATCCCGTACCGGATAACAGCATCCTCATTTGCCTCCAGGGAAACATAAAACGGTGTGGATTGATATCTCTTCGCAGGTTTAACCGTAACCACGGGCGGTATGGTATCAAGCCACCCGGGCTTCTTCCCCTTCTGCGCAAAGATGGTGTTTACACACAATAATATTAATATTAAAGAGAAGTATCGTTTCACTGCCTTTTCCCTGCGATAAGTTCCTTAATTCTTTTTCTTTCGGAAGAAGTGGCCGCTTTATTATACGCTTTATTCCAATGCTCCATTGCCAGGTCGCGGTAATTTTTATAATACATGTATATCGACCCGATAATAACATCAGGTTCGGGATCCCGCGGGTCAAGCTCTATCGCTTTCTTCAGGTTATAGATAGCCTTCTCATAACCCCGCCCGCCCTTGAAACGGATAATATCATATTGGCTCCGGCCAATACCCAGCCAAACCCCGGCATTATTTTTTAAACCCTTATCCTGCAGCATATTCTGATATTCGGACAGAGCTACCTCATACCACCCCCTTTTTCTGTATAGATCAGGCAATCTCAGGCGAAATGCAAGATCCTGCGGGAAATCATTGAGGTACTCCTCAACAATCTTTATTGCATCCTCATAGCGCTCCTGTTGTTTAAAAAGGGCTGTCAGTTTTATAATGGTCTCCCTATGCCCCGGCGAAAGATCGAGTATCTTCCTGTAGTAAAGCTCCGCATCCTCAATCCGCTCCCGCCGTATAGCCAGCTGTGCCTGCATTATAAGAACATCCAGGCGGTCTGGTGATATCAATAAAACCTCATCCAGATATGATATGGCGTCTTTTATTTTACCGGCGGAAAGGTAGGCAAGCGCGAGGTTATACAGAATAACCTCACTCTTTTTTCCATATTTATCAGCACGTTTATACATTTTAATTGCTTTTTTTACATTGCCGGAAAGAAAAAATATATTCGCCTGATTATTCAACGCGGACTGGACATTAATCTTCTTTTGAACTGCGAAATTAAACATTTTCCTGGCATTACCTTTTTTATTCATATGCCAGTAGAGTACGCCCAGGTTGATCAATATCTCACCCATATCGGGATTCAAATCCCTCGCACGGATTAAATACTGCTCCGCTTTCCGGTACCAGCCTAACCTGAAATAGGTATTTGCCAGGTTTATCAGATTGGGCACATTATCAGGGTCCAGATTCATTGCACTTTCCAGCACATCGCTGGATTCCATCAGCCGCCCTGCTTCCCGGTAGGCTTCCCCGAGGAAGGAATAATAGCGTGTATGCTGCGGCCGGTATTTAATAAGGCGTCCAAAAATCCCCGCAGCAGTTGTAAACCGGCCTAAAGAGAGGTATACCCTTCCCAGTATGAAGTCAGTCTCAAGATCGGACGGGCCGGAAGCAACGGCTCTTGTCAATACTGAAACCGCACGCTGGTACTCACCGTTAAGAATGTACGCCATGCCAATCGCTTTCATTCCGGCAACTGTTTTCTCAAGTAAATTTCTTTTACTCTCTATAAACGAAATGGCCTTATCCGGCGCTTTACCATGCATCAGCAGCTTAGCCATTTCCGCTGCAATTACAGACGAGCTCGGTAAAAGCGAAACAGCCTTTTTTAGGTATTTCTGAGCTTCCTCTTTCTTTCTACCCCGGCTGTATAACATTCCAATACGGTACATAGCAGGAGCAAACCGCTCTTCCATTTCGACAACACGGCTGTATGCGGAAATCGCATTGCTTATTTCATCCCGCATCTCATAGCCATACCCCATTGCATAGGTAGCATACACATTATTATCTACCGTTGCAACCTTCCTCAATTTCAGTGAATCTTCCTTAGAGATCTTGTAATCTATTAATGACAACAGACTATAGAACAGGTCGGAACAGAGGTTTAAGTGACGCTCGATCCGCCCCTTAACTATCTTTTTTTTTGTAATAATTTTTTTTCCCTGCTGCCGTGCGGCTTTCACCGTTATCCAGACGCTGTCTGCACCGGCTTTATAGAAACCGCCAATCGCATAATCCCATTTCCACCTGTTCTTATGAATCATCATTAAGCTGTCGGACTCCAGCTCCCATCCCATGGAGTCTGCGGTAAAGAGGAATACCGGATCCCAGACCTGAACTCCTGAAAGCTCGGACATCTTGCGAAAAAGGACTTCCGGTAGTGAATACCCTACCCAGTCAACAATCTTATCACCGGTCCGGTTCTGAAGGGGGAAAAGCGCAATGCTTACCTGCGTATGTGCAGGTAAGGTTAAAAGAAAGCAGATTATGAAAAACAATTTTTTCATATAATTGTAATTAATCAATTATCTACAGGTGTAAATCGTTGAAATTTATTAATAATTATATCATTACTTTAAAATAACGGGTATAATAAAAGCATTATTATCCCTGTAACAACCGGTACAGCGAGGTTATCATTGATGACAAAATTTTTTGTTATTCTCCACGGCATCAATTCAAAAAGTGTTATACATAAGGAGGAAATGAAAATAAGCGGCACCGGTACCCTGCCATTCCACTGGTCAAGCAGCAGCGGGACATGAGGGTATACGCCGAAAAACAGGGTAAGGCACAGCAGAAAACAGGCAAGCGATCCTTCCATGGATTTTTTCCCGATCTTTATTCTCCCCATGCTCAACCCAACAATAGCAGCGATAGCGTCCCCGAGAATAAACAGGTTTATAACCATGAAGGAGATGTGGGGATGCCGATAAAAAAGGATTGTGCAGATAAAGGAAGAGGCAAAAATGTATGTAGACCCGGTCAATTTCTTATTCTCTTCTGTCCGAAGCATCGATCCTACCAGCGAATAAAAAAGCTTCTGGATGGCAGGTACTTTAAAGCGAACCACTTCAATGGTTATTGACATAACAAGCATAACTCCAAGAATCAGCATAGGCAAATAACCCGGCACACCAGGAATTTTTGGTATATATAAAATCCCGATAGGGATACAACAACCGGAAAGAATATGCAGCAGCTTTCTGTTTATCTCTTCTTTTGTCACAGGCATTA
>JAUXBV010000079.1 GCA_030619215.1 Fibrobacterota bacterium
GAGAATGTTCCTTCTGCAAGTGATATGGTATGGAATGGCGAGAAAATTGTGGCTGTTATAGGAGGCGAAGGTGTTACCTGTCAATTCAAAACATCTATAGACGGTATTACATGGAAGAGTTGTACACGAATACGAACAAATGGAATGTTTGGCGTTACCTGGACAGGTACGAAATTTGTAGCTGTCGGAATTATTAAAATATTTACTTCTACGAACGGTGATACATGGACGCAATCGTATGATTTAACTGAAAGTATGTATGGCGTTACCTGGACAGGCAGTAAGCTCATTGCCGTGGGAGGAAAAGGTACGATAGTAACATCGGAAGACGGGGAGGATTGGGCTGAGCAGAGTTCAGGCACGAAAGAATATTTAAACAGTGTTGCAACGAACGGCACGGTAACCGTTGCGGCGGGAGATCGGGGAACAATCCTGAAATCAACGGATGGGATAAGCTGGGAGCCGCATAACTGGGATTCTCTCAGTTATCTTTATGACGTCAAATGGACAGGAAACAGGTTTGTTATAGCCGGGGAACATTGGTGGGACGGCTCCGGTTCCCGTGGAGTAATATTAGTTTCTGAGGATGGTGAAACGTGGGAAAAGCGTTTTGCCCATTGTATGTGGGATTTAAAGCATATCGCCTGCTCACAGGATCGCATTATTGCCGTTGGAGAAAGGGGTACCATATTAAGTTCTCCCATAGACCCCGTGGACATCTCTTTTAAACAAAAGCCTGAAACCAGTTATTTGCAAACCTCTTATAAAGGTTCCATTCTTAAATTTATTCTTCCTATAAATTCATTTGTTACTCTCAAACTATATGATATAAGGGGAAGGGTAGTGGTTGTGCCTCTTGACCGGGCAATGAGTTCCGATTGTTATAAAATAGACCTAAAACCCTTCAATCTTGCCAACGGACAGTATATTCTGCAGCTTAAAGTCGGAGGGAAGAAGCTAGAGAAAATGCTTCATTTTGTGAGGTAGTATTTAAAGTTAACTATTTTGGCTATTATAAAAGGTAAAATTGAAATGTTGCGTTAGGAGATGTTTAAATAGAGCAGTTTATTATTAACTATCACGGAGTATACAGTACAACCAAACATCGAGTTCCTTTATTATCCAAGCTTTTTAATTTATGCGGTGTATCTGAGTTAAAGTTGAGAAACTCTCCCTCCTTAAGAACATGCGGCTTGTTTCCTAATGTCAGCTCAAGGCTTCCTTCCATAACAAAGACGAATTCTTCTCCCTCATGTTTATAGGCAACGGATTTGTGGGCCTGCTGAGGCTCAATGGTGACCATGAATGCCCGCAGGTGCTCGTTTTCAGCGCCGGGGGTAAGGGTACGGTAATAGTAGTTTTTAGTGCGCTTGATAAATGCCTGCGCCCGCTGATCCTGAATAGCGGCTTTTTCCTCCTCCCGAAGAAAGGTGCCCGGGTCGATTTTTAAGACCCTGGACAGTCTCAGGAGAAAGTCAACTGTTGGGACGATTTCGTCATTTTCGATCTGCCCGATACTATCCGGTGACATTCCGGTTTTTTCGGAGAGGCTTTCAAGTGTCCAGCCATGGGATTCGCGTAATTTACGAATCTTTTGCCCAATGCCGGCTTTTTTGCCTTTTCTTATATCGCTGCCGGACCACACGTCTGCAATCTTACGCATCACCGCCTGATTGACTTTTGATGTAAATACCGGCAGGAAGTTTATTGCATCAGCCGGAATGCCGATGTCGGCAATCTGGAATATCGGGGCGTTTTTATCGCGGTTGACTGCCACAATAGTTTCTGATTCCATAATGCCGGCAGTGTACTGGATCGCACCGGACGTACCTATTGACAAAAGCATGTTCGGCTTCACTGTTTTTCCGGTCTGCCCGATCATCCTGTCTTCATCCACCAGGTGGTCCCAGACAGGAGGCCTTGTTGCACCGACTTCACCGCCAAGTGCTGCTGCAAGGGTTCTGAGAATTCCGAACTGCTCTGCGCTGCCAAGACCCGCTCCGCCAACCACCACAACTTCCGCCTCCTCAAGCTTACGATGCTCTGCAGGTACTGTTGAGCAGGAAATCAGTTTGATCTTCTCAGATGTCAGATCGTTCGCCTTTACCCGTTCGATGGTACCGGGATTGCCTGTGATCTCACGTGCCTGAAATGCATGGGGCTGAACCGTTGCAAAGCCGAGTAAAGTGCTGTCGGTAAAGGTAAGCTCGCACATGATCTCTCCGCTCCAGGCGGGGCAGGATGCAGCTATATTTTCACCTTCCAGTCTTATATCCACACAATCAGCAATTAAACCACAGTTACAAATTCTTGCAGATATTGCCGCTATTTCACGGTTCAGATCAGTAAGAGAAAAAAGAACAAGCTTTGGGGCTTCATTTTTTATCTTTTCGACAAGCACTTGTGAGTATACATCAGCTCTCGGCGAAGCAAGTTCTACCCTGTCAATGATATAAACCATATCAGCGCCATGAGCAACACATTCCTTAGCAGCGGTTTCAATCGGGATGGTTGTGTGCAGATAGGGATTGCTCTCTGACTTTTCCTTTGAGGATGAGCCAAACAGCATAACTATTGCTTTACCGGATAACTCTTCTGACAGCTCATGCGCTTTAGATAAGACATTAAGAGAATATCCAAAAAATTTCCTGTTTCGAATATCGCCCAATACCCAGATGTTATTTGTTTTGCGTTTTGTCATAGATATTGCCAAATTATATTCCCTATCCTATAATTCCCTTTTTCTTAAGGCACTCCAGTAATTCATCACTCTGCTGTTCAACAGTACCTTCTATAAAGTCACATATTCTTTTTCTTGACACCTGCTTCATTGAGAGAACCTTTGTGCCGGAGCCTGTTTCTCCAACCTGCTCAGGAGAAAGGCCAATATCAGCAAGACTCATGGTTTTCACTTTGTCTTTTTCAAATGCCTCCTGTATACCCATGAGTGATATATCTCTGGGTTGCACAGAATTGGGATGAATCGTAAGCGCGGCAGGAGGAGAAATCTCGTATGTTTCCATATATTCATCTAGCATACGTTCAATGCGTAACCCTGTGTCAATTTGTTCGATAGAATTCACATTGCTTATAAATGGAAGGTCGAGCAATGTAGCAGTTTGCGGCCCCACATGCCCGGTATCGCTGTCACAAGTTCTTGTACCGAATAGCACCAGGTCAAATTGATCAAGTTTTGCAATTACAGCACCAAGTGCAGTTGACGTGGCAAGTGTGTCTGAACCGGCAAGTGCTTTATCGCAAAGCAAAACAGCCTTGTCAACACCCATTGCCAGAGCTTCGCACAATGCAGAGGCGCCGGCTTCCTGTGGGCCCATGGACAGGGCGGTGACACTCCCGCCAAGCTTTTTCTTCAGGAGGAGGGCGGTTTCCAGTACAGGCAGGTCAAAGGGGTTTAATTCGCTCAGTTCAGGCGCCCTGATGATATTTACACCTGAAGCGTGAAGTACCGTTGATTTGATGCATACGATTATGTTGAGTTTCATTTGATATCCTATTTAATACTGCTGCAACACCCCTTTTGCAATTACCATACGATGAATTTCCGCAGTGCCTTCATAGATGCGTGTGATTCTTGCATCCCGGTAATAGCGCTCCACCGGGTATGACTTTGAATAACCGTATCCACCATGAATCTGAACTGCCTTGTCAGTTACCCTGCTTGATGTTTCAGTGGCAAACAGCTTGGCCATTGCTGATTCCTGCGAAAAAGGCTTATTCCGGTCGCGGAGCTTTGCCGCCTGTAGAACCAGGAGTCTCGATGCCTCGATTTCAGTAGCCATGTCAGCAATCATGAACTGAATTGCCTGATGGTTGGCAATGGGCACACCGAACTGGTGACGCTGATTTGCGTAATGCACTGATGCTTCGAGGGCTGCCTGTGCTATACCCACTGCCTGTGCCGCAATACCGATTCTTCCGACGTCCAGTGCGGCAAGGCCGATTTTAAGGCCCATGCCTTCCTTGCTCAACAGGTTCTCCTTTGGCACACGGCAGTCGGTAAGGCGAATCGAAGCAACCGGATTGGCCCGCATACCCATGAGGTTTTCAAGGTCACCCGTCTTGAATCCCGTTGTATCGCGCTCCACAACTATGACACTGATTCCTCTGCGTCCCGCTTCAGGGTCGGTTCGTGTGAAGATAAGGCAGGTATCCGCAACACCGCCGTTGGTTACAAGTGCTTTATTCGCATTAACCACATAATGATCGCCATCCCGAATAGCAGTTGACTCAATACCTGATGCGTCCGATCCGGCATTTGGCTCTGTAAGGCAGAATGCCCCGATTTTTTCGCCGCGCGCAAGGGAGGGAGCCCACCTCTTTTTCTGCTCATCACTACCGAATGCAAGAATAGGGAAGAGCGCAACGCTGTTATGAACGGAGGTGCACAACCCAAGAGCACCGCAGGCCCTGGAGATTTCTTCGATCACTATTGTATAGCTGAGTGTATCCATTCCCGCGCCGCCAAGTTCGGGAGGCGCCTGAATGCCGAAGTAACCGAGCTTGCCCATTTTGTCAACAACTTCCCACGGAAAGCTGGCTTCCTGGTCTATCTCCTTTGCAATGGGAACTATTTCCCGTTCGCAGAAGTCACGGACACGGCGGCGTAAAACTCGTTTCTTTTCAGTAATTTTATTATCCATAAGACAATTAACACTAGTTCAAGATAAGTGTTTAATATACAATTTTCAGGTTTGAATAAATTAAAGTTATTTAATAAAGTGCTTTTTTGGTTTTAGCTAAGTAGAAAAAAGTTATAACAAAATTCTTACAATGTTATAACAAATTGATGGTAATTTTATAGATGCTATATGCTTATTGAATTATTTGCTGAGACACGTTGAAATAATTTTTTTGCTTTGATAAAGCTATCTGTGTAATAGTAAATAAATCATAATGTTAGAATAGCAAAATGATAAAGTGAATCTATTATAACTGATTAAAAAATTAAGCACTTTTTTTATAGAAAAGCGCTTTTTTTTGGATAATATTATTTGACGTTCATATATTAATATCACATACCTTTTCCTTTATTAATAAAAAAGCGATAAAAAATGGGGGTTGGAAAGTGAGACCATGGTATAACTTTTATCTGTTTATCCTTTTATTATTAAATCCTATTTTACTATTAAAAACTGCCTGGGCCGGCCCTAATGATGACTGGGATAATTTAAATATACTGGGCCGTAATAAAGAACCGGCACATGCAACACTACTCCCTTATCCGGGTGTAGGCAGTGCGTTGTCAAGCAGCTCTGCGTCGGATTCAGTATATTACAAAATGTTAAGCCAGACAAACTGGAAATTCAAGTGGGTTGCAAAGCCTGCTGATTGTCCTGTTGGCTTTGAAAGTCCAAGCTATGATGTGAGCGGCTGGGACGATATCCCTGTACCGAGTAGCTGGCAGACGCAGGGGTATGGCATACCGATTTACTGCAACCAGCAGTTCCCGTTTGATCCCAGCGCTGTCAATCATCCGCAGGATGTTCCCGATATACCGGATGATGATAATCCGGTAGGCTCATACCGCCGCGATTTCACCATACCTGCCGAATGGAGCGGTCGTCAGGTGTTTATCCATTTTGAAGGCATGAAATCCGCATGTAATGTTTGGATAAACGGGCAGAAAGTAGGGTACAGTCAGGGCAGCTTTACACCAACGGAATTTAATATTACAAGCTTTCTTCAAAGTGGCAATAATACACTCGCTGTTGAGGTATACCGCTGGTGTGACGGGAGTTATCTGGAGTGCCAGGATATGTGGCGTCTGAGCGGTATTTTCCGTGACGTGTTTCTTTTTTCCACACCAGCGGTTCACCTGAGAGACTTTTTCGTGCAGGGTGATCTTGACGGAAGCTACACAAACGGTATATGGAAAATAACAGCAAAGGTAAAGAATTACGGCAGTACGAGTGCGGGACCTCATACGCTTGATGTTTTACTGCTGGATGAAAATCAGAGTGTTGTTGAATCCAATTCTGAGACAATATCCAGTATAGCTGCAAATTTTGAGCAGGAGATTGTATTTGGTAATAAAACAATATCCGGCCCCAAAAAATGGTCTGCTGAAGCACCAAACTTATATACAACCCTGTTTATCCTAAAAAACTCCAATGGCGACACTATTGAGGTCGAGAAATGCCATACCGGTTTTATAAAGGTAGAAATTAAAAACACCCGTCTCTATATAAACGGTGAAACCGTTAAGATTAAAGGTGCGAACCGTCATGAGCATGACCCTGACTTGGGACGGGCGGTTACCTATGAATATATGTTGAAAGATGTTGATCTGATGAAGCAGTTTAATATTAACGCTGTAAGGCTCAGCCATTACCCCAATGATACACGGTGGTAT
Organism: Fibrobacterota bacterium; assembly: GCA_030619215.1. Classification (GTDB taxonomy): domain Bacteria; phylum Fibrobacterota; class Chitinivibrionia; order Chitinivibrionales; family JANQEN01; genus JAUXBV01. Next base: position 6,374 of record JAUXBV010000079.1, read on the forward strand.
GATTTATGTGACAGCTATGGTATTTATGTACAGGATGAAGCAAACATTGAATCACACGGTATGTATTATAACCTGGCCACTACTCTTGGCAATAACTCAGATTGGCTTGAAGCCCACCGGGACCGGATGATCAGCATGCTTGAGCGGGATAAAAACCGTCCATGCATCTGGAGCTGGTCAATGGGTAATGAAGCAGGGCCGGGGAGTAACTTTGAAAACCTGTCCGGCTACACCAAAAATTTTGATTCATCCCGTCCTCTCCATTATGAGCGAATGGACGAAGTATGTGACATGATAAGCCACCAGTACCAGTCGGTTTCCTATTGCCAGAACTTCAGCACCTCCACCGGCAAACCTTTTTTCCATTGCGAATTTGCCCATTCAATGGGTACGGGGCTTGGTAATTATAAAGAGTACTGGGATGCAATGGACAACAATGCCAACGTTCTGGGAGGTTGTATCTGGGACTGGGTGGATCAGGGATTGAGAAAGCCGGGCACCTCGGAAGACCACTATGTTTACGGTGGGTTTTTTCCAGGCAACAACAATTATCCCAATGACAATAATTTCTGCGCCAACGGTATCGTATCACCTGACAGGAAACACTATTCCGAATTGTGGGAGGTAAAAAAGGCTCATCAATTTATAAAAATGACAGCACAGGACATTTCCACAAGTAAGCAGGTTACCGTAACCAACAAACACTGGTTTACAAATCTAAATAACTATGATATTGACTGGTGCGTTATTGAAGACGGTATAGAAATACAGAACGGGCAGTTGCAGTCAGTCTCCGTATCGCCGGGAGGGAATGCAACCATAAACATACCTTTTGATAACAGTGGTTTTACCAGTGATAAAGAATACTTCTTAACCGTTGCATTTCTTCTGAAGCAGAATACTCCCTGGGCAGATGCAGGCCATATCGTTGCATGGGAGCAGTTTGAGATTCCCACATCGAAAGTACCGGAGCAACAATTTCTGATTGAAAATGAGAGCCGAGACGATCTTGTAGTACAGGAAGTCGGCGATGATGTGATTGTCAGCGGAAAAGTTGATGGGAAGGATTTTTCAGTAACGTTCAACCGTACGAAAGGTATAATGGCCACAGTTGTATACAGCGGTAAAGAGTTAATTAACAACCTGAATGAGACAGGCAGCGGCCAGATGATGAATTTGTATCGGGCACCAACCGACAATGACAACGGAGAAGGAAATAACTGGTCAAGCCTCAAGAACCTCAGCAATCAGAATGTCAGTACCTTTAATTATGATCAGCCGTCCGGTGCAGAGGTGATTGTAAATATTACCAATACTTTTGGAACACCTCGTCATGCGTGTAAATACATCGTAAGAAATGACGGAACCATAACCTGCGAAAACACTATCACTCCGCCAACCGGTACAACCCTGCCAAGAGTCGGAATCTTAATGACCGCATCCTCTGAACTGGAAAATGTTCGATGGTATGGAAGAGGCCCCCATGAAAACTATTTCGACCGGAAGAGCGGCGCTGCCATTGGGATTTATCAGAAAAAGGTTGAGGACATGTATGTCCCGCAGGTAAAGACGCAGGAGAACGGCAGCAGGCAGGATATTCGATGGGTTCGTTTGCTTAATAATGACGGGTTGGGTTTCACTGTATCTTCATCTACCCCCTTCGCAATGAATGCTTCATACTATTCTCCAAAGGATTTGAGCAGTGTTAAATATGAACATGAACTGCCCGACCCGGGTGATATAACGATATGCATTGATGCAAAGCAGCGGGGGATAGGGAATGGAAGCTGCGGCCCCGGTGTATTATCCCAGTATACAATATCAAACCAAGCATGCGATCTGGATTTTATGATTACCCTTGACTCGATGCAGGTAACGGAAGCGGGGGATTTACCAGAACAATCACCACAGAAGGTAACGGTTTTTACGATGAATTTATCCCTGTTAAGTCCCATGATCAATTTCAGAATCTCGTTACCTGAAGCTACGTTTTTATCAATCGATATTTATGATTGCATGGGAAGGAAAATAAGGAGCCTTGTGAATAATATTTTGCAAAAGGGAACGCATACTATTCGGTGGGATAAATCAAATGACTGCGGGCAAAGGATATCTTCGGGTATTTATTTCTATAAGGTTATTACTGGTAAGAGTAGCCATATAAATAAGATTGGCAAAATTTCAATATTGAATTAATAGCTTTTCACTATGAGGGGGAAGGGTATAAAGTATGCTTTATTCAAAGCGATACAATTTTTTCATAGCAATAATAGTTGTGGTAATTTGTTATATATCGTTTACTTATGCTGCACGGCCATACACTATTCCTGCTTTGCAGGAGTGGACTGACAGTAGCGGCAGCTATACCTTTTCCGGTGATGGAGAAATTGTTGTTAACAGTGTCAGTTTTAATAATCTTAAAAGTACAGCCGTAACCTTTGCTGAAGACATTTTTCTTCTTACTGAGGAAGAAGGGGCTGCCTGCACACTTTCGGTCAGGGGTGCAACCAGTTGTAATTCGGGCGATATCTTTCTGACAATTGACTCAACGGATACAGCCATCGGCCCAAGAGGCTATATAGTAGAAATTTCTGATTTTATCACCATAAAAGCATTATCAGACCTCGGTGTTTTCTGGGGGACTCGTTCCATCCTTCAATTACTCAGGCAGGGCTATACTATTGATAAAGGCACAGCCCGTGACTGGCCAACGTTCATTGAGCGAGGGCTGCATACTGATTTTGGTAGAAAATATTTCACTGTTCCCTGGATTCACAAGCATATGCGGGACCTTTCCTACCTTAAGTTCAATATTTTTCACTTCCATTTAGCGGATAACTTCGGTTTCCGTCTTGACAGCAAGTTGCACCCGGAGATTGTTGCTGATGATTACTATACGGACGAAGAAATTGAAGAGATGAATGAGCTGGCGGATAAGTATCACATTACTATTATTCCGGAGATTGACATGCCGGGGCATATGACAGCTATGCTGGAAAATCATCCGGAAATTGCCGTACCGAACAATAATGGTGACCTCTATGCTGACCTTGGGGAAGATTCTGCTTATAGATTTATGGAAGAAGTATTTAATGAGCAGATCCCGAAATTTACTGGCCCTTACTGGCATATTGGCAATGATGAATACTGGGGCAATTATGATTCGAATAAATTCTTAAACTATGCACGTCAACAGTATGGCCCCAATGCTACTGCGAAGGATTGTATATACGGGTATGCAAACTGGGCGAATGCAATTGTCCGGTCACATGGTAAAGTAGCGCGTTCATGGAAAGACGGGCTTGTGAACACAGCAGC
>JAUXBV010000302.1 GCA_030619215.1 Fibrobacterota bacterium
ATGTCAAGCAGGCTCTGGGGTGCCTGACCCTGGGGAGTAAAGAACACGGTAAAGGTCGTCGGTACATTCGTACCGGCGATGAATGCATCCTGATTGGCGCCGCCAGCCGTTGCTTCGCCGTCGGAAAAGAAGACGATGTAGTGGTCTTTCTTCGGATAGGGAGATGCAAGCATACCATCCTTTGCCGCTTCAAAGCCGGCGTATATATTGGTACTGCTGTTATTCAGTGCGCCGAAGGGCTGATATTCCAGGCATACCATGTTAACAAACATGATCTTGGTCCGAAGATAGTACTTGAGGATTTCATACCCGGTCTTGGTTCCCGCCAGAGTGCTCTGGTAGGTTTCGTTGAGCGTTAAAAGGGGAATATACCCACCGCTTACATCCGGGGCAGGGCATGTTTTAAAAAGCACGTCGTCGCCCGGTTCGAAATAGAGGGTGGTGCCGAAAACAACAAGCCCTATCTGTGCCTTGGGATTAATGGTGAGGATAGTATCCACGAGTGCCTCGGTAACGGAGAACCTGGCCCCATCCGGATCCATATCGCTGAACATACTGGAAGAGTTATCGAGGATAAATACTATGGACGGCGTACCGCCAATGAATTGCTCAATAATTTCGGTCGGTGTGCCCACAGGGATAAAATCGGACATGGCAACAACGTCTTCAGGAACAATGACCTGCGAATCATTGAGATCTTCCGGAAAACCAAGGTAAGAAAATTTGCATGCTTCCTCAGCCATTACCGAATGAGTAATGCCTGAAAGAAACAATCCGACCAACCACATTTTCATAAAAATCATTGATATAATCTTCCTCGCCATGACTTATCCTTTACTGTTTACCTAGCACTTGTTTTAGAATTATCATTTTACTCGTCCTCCTCCTCGTCCTCCTCCTCGTCCTCGATCCTTTAGATCGATTGAATTTTCGAGGACGAGGGACGAGGACGAGAACGAGGACGATTTTCTTATTTTAAACCGAAACTACCTATGCATATATCCGATAATTACGGCGTTTCTGTCTGAATGCCCAGTAAAATCTGCTGACTCTTTCTTATATTCTGCCCGCTGACCACAGAAACAATACCCACATAGGCGCCGCTGCCGACCAGGCGGTCGTACTGGTTCGTTCCGTCCCAGACAAACACCACGGTCTCTTTGATACCGTCTTTGGGATCATCATCTATCTGCTCACCCGTAAGCTTCCTTATACTGTTCCCCACTGCATCGAAGAGTGTTATCGTTCCTTTCAGGCTGATATGCGGCACCCACGGGCCGACAACCTTCGCTTTAATTACCATGCCCTGCTGATCTTCCATCCCTTCGATAGGTATTACCTCTTCCAAATCATCCGGTGTTAAAGGGTTGGGTACCGCTATAACAGTAATTGCGAACTGGTAGGGTCTTATAGAAAGTGGCGCCCGCCGGTTGAATTCATTATCCTGAACATTCCGCAACAGGTCTTCGACATGAGCGGTATGATCGATCCATAATGAATCTCCATCCTGCGGGTACCACTGGGGGGGATTTCGTGAAAGGAGCGATTCCACAAGGAACGTTTGAACCGCACTTTCTTGTTTTATAACAGGCGATAATTTCATACGCCATGTTTTTGAATTATCGTTTGCCGACAGGTCAAGGAATTTAAAGGGCTCCTGGCTAGTTGGTGAGGGTGTAGGTACCTTCTCTGAGAAAGTTACTACCAGCGTATCCAGCACGGTCACCCCTTCTTTTTCCATGAATCCTGGACAGAACAGTCCTTTTAAAACGACCGGCGCCATACTGTCATATATCTCAGCATTGGTATAGGGGAATGTCTGGCCTGACGGCAGCCCTACCTCTTCGATATTGACCTTTTCATCAATAGCACCGGCATTGCCGTAATAGACACCGGTGAATGGTTCACGGGTATCATATTCGGGTATCGCAATAGTAAATCCATAGGAACAGGGGGTAACCGATTCCACATAGACAATGTTGCGCGGGCCGAGGATATCCATATATTCCTTAATCATGTCACACTCTTCTGTGGTAAGCACCTCTCCTCCGGCCTGCATAGCCCCAATCTTCTCGGGAAATCCATCAGCATCCTCATCCTTGTAGAATGCATGATGTACTGCCAGCTCAATTGGCGGATTCACGGTTATCGCATGGCGGACCGTGTCCAACGGGATATCCGCATTCCGGTATACTGCGATGAGGCTGTCATAGGCACTGTTCTGAAGGATACCGTCACCAGCAACCGCAGCTGCATACTCACGGGTGAATGTCACCTCATAAAACCGTCCCACCGCCTCTTTGTTCAACGTCAGATCAAGCTTGTCCGAACCGCCAACATTGGTCAGCTCTACCGCGACCGTATTACCGATAGATGGAACGTTGCCGCTGTCAGGAGGATAGAAGCGGAGATCAAGGGTAAGCTGGTCCGGCCGTGCAAAGCTGATTTCAGCGCCATCAAAGACGAAACACAGCCGCCCCTGGTTCCAGCAGTCAATAGACTCGAGATCGGGATTACTCGACTGTTTCACCGAAACAGAATAAGTAGCGGTGGTATCCTTATTTTTCGGGTCATTCCAATGCCAGGTATACGAGACATCCAATGTCAACTCACCATTTTTGTCAAGTACCGCGAACAGGGGATCGAAAAAGGCATCAACGCTGTCAAATGTGGTGCTGGTTACTCCGTTAATAGTCATGCTTTTCGGCGTGCTGGTAATCACCTTTATACCTCCGGTGATCACACCGAATATTTTACCGAAGAACTCGCTTATTTCTCCCTGCGTCCGCCATACATCACTGAACTGATTCGTTGCTGAATACCCGTTTTCCTTAATATTCGTGGTCATATTTTTAATCTCGTTCGGTATCGGCATACCGGTCTTGACAAAATAAGCGGTAAAGGTGGTCGGAACCTCATTCCCATCGATATACTCAAGAAGGTGGGGCTCACGTGCCGCATCAACATTCTGCGCAATACCGTCAGAAAAGAGAACGACATAGTGCCGCTTCTTCTCATACGTTGCCGACTGAAATGCTTCTTTGGCCGCTTCAAAGGCAAGTGATATATCGGTGGTGCCGGTATAGGAATTCCTTCCGGAATTGTTATAATTCCCGTTAACCAGCGTATAATTATTGCCCAAATCCTGCTGTGAGGGATCAACTTCAATAGCCCATTTCAATTTTTCCGTGGCACTCATACTGCCAACCTGCGAGTTCAGTTTGGTAAGCGGCACATAAGAATCATTCCATCCCTGGGTATTGGATAACTGTTTGAAGAATGAATCATCGTCATGGTGATACAGGAGTTTGTTTGAAAACACGGCGATCCCGATTTCCGATGCCGGTGACTGTGCTGCCATAGAATCAATAAGCTCACAGGCCCCTTTATACCGGTTCGATGTCGGGTCCATGATACTCATACTTGACGAGTGGTCAATAATTAGAAAGAGCGATATCGTATCAGGAGTGGTGTCGGTTTCCAGGACCTCGGTCGGTGCGCAATGCTCAAAGGCTTCGGCAAGCATCACCACATCATACCCGACATACACTGTTTCGCCGTCAAAATCGGGCGGACAGTCAAGCCGGGCCTTGCACAGCTCCCGCGCAGATAAAAGCGTCATCAACAACATAACGAGGATACCTGTCTTTTCTACCCATTTGTAATACACACAATTGTCTCTAGTCATAATCATTCTCCCCTTCCCTTATTCTTTTACACCGATAAAATGCCGTAATACCTGCACCGGCCGTTTTATTAGCTTCGACCCGGTATACGGCGTCACGGTAAATATCGCTACATATATGCCGGCCCCTACATACCGGTCATTTGAATTCCGCCCGTTCCAGGCATAAAACAGGCTCTTTGTATCATTGTGATAGCCCATAGTCCGTTCGAAAATCACCTCATTACCAACCGCATCATACATATTCAGATGTCCTTCCAGCTTGAAATTGTGCAGTTTCTCGGGATTATCAGGTTTCACCTGCAGTATCATGCCCACCAATTCACCCTCTTTGTTTTTTTCAAGGTATAAATTGTCAAGCAAGCCTGCATCACTGAGAGCACCGGTAATAAACCCGGGTATCTTATCCATTTTGTCTAGATTGCCCAGATCAAGCGGCGAGACAGCATCCGGAATGAGAGTGAATGGCAACAGTTTCTTCTTGACCGTGAGCATCCGCCGCCTGTTCTTTTCATTATTCTGATAATTAAACTCCAGATCAGTTACCTGATCACCTTCCCAGTAGATCCAGATTGAATCTCCACCACTCATCCGATCAACCTCACCGGTTTTACCGCTGAAGGAGAGCACATAAAACACCATTCTTGCAGTATCAGAACCTGATAGCCTGACATCGGTGGTATAGAGCACATCATTGATGCAGCTTTTGAAATAAAACGGCTCATGTTTGGTTACCTTATGTATTGATTCTGAGAAGTCAATAATCAGGGTATCGGTTACCAGGTCATCTTCATAGTCGATGAGGTGTGCTTTCATGATAATCGGGGCGATACAGTCAATAACAGGGACCGTATCAGCCATGAGCCAACCGCCCTCAGAGAGGATTGCCTCTTCTGTTACCAGAACATCCTCATCAGTAACATGGGTAACCATTTTAAATGGATCGGATTTGTCCTTCTGCTCCGTAAGGATATAGAGGCCGCCGTCACTCAGGTGCCAGGTGCTGTTCTGGAAACCGCGAAATGCCGGCAACGCAATCAAATCTTTCAATTTCGAGACATGCCCATCAGTTAAATCACCCTCTATTTCAACATAGATGCTGTCAATGTACCCGTCAGCATCGTTGTCAAAGTAGTACCCCCGTTTCACACAAATAAGCGTGGTTATTTTAAAGGGGATAGTGATTCGAAGGGTATCCAAAGGAAGTTTCGGATTTCTGAACGTCGCGACAAAACTGTCAAGAACAGCATGGCCGAGGGTACCGTCATTCTTATCCGGTGACGGATCAACCTCCCGGGGAAAGGTATAACTGAAATAGTCCCCTTTATCCTCAAGGGTAAACGTTTCAAGGTCGGGATTCGGTGCCTCGGTATTGGTTATTTCCACTGACACATCTTTATAGCCATACCAGATATCGACTTTCTCCTCTTTAAAACGGATCTCCAGCTCATCCATTGTTTCATTAGCTAAAGTTATAGGTTGGCCATTGTGATAAAACGTAAGCCCCCGTTCCCAGCAATCGGTAATTGTGGAATCCGGAAGAACAGCATTCTCCTCTACAAT
>JAUXBV010000529.1 GCA_030619215.1 Fibrobacterota bacterium
GTGGATTTTTTGTCCATTTTGTCCATTTTGTCCATTTTGTCCATTTTGTCCACGGCTTACGGACCTCGGAGTACCAATTACTGATTATTTTCTCCCCTCCTGTACCATAATTGAAATTTAATAAAATTTCAATTAACCGATTACCGAATACTGAATACTCACGCTAAAGCGTGGACTCCAACTAATCCCCTCCATAATGCACCCACCTTTTTGACAGCCATAACTGAAATACCGTCAGGCTGAAAACAATAATAAATAAAAACCAGGCCATTGCAGATGCACTTCCCATTTCAAGATATCTGAATGCTGTGTTAAATAAATGATAAGCATAAAACAGGGTTGAATTCATCGGACCGCCCTGGGTCATAATATAAGCCTGTGAAAAAATCTGGAAAGTGCCGATGAGCCCCATAATTAAATTAAAGAAAATATACGGACTTAACATCGGAAGTGTAATGTTAATGAATTTCGACCAGGTTCCCGCGCCATCAACTTCGGCGGCTTCGTAAAGATGATTAGGAATATTTTTCAATCCCGCGAGCCAGATGATCATGCTTCCGCCTACCCCCCACAATCCCATGATAATAAGTGACGGTTTACTCCAGCCTGCATCCTGCAGCCAGCTTGGTCCTGCAACACCGAAAAAGGAAATAACATTGTTAAGTAATCCATGTGTAGGATTAAAAATCCAAATCCATAAAATCGATGCCGCTACCGCAGGTACTATCGCCGGCATATAGAATAAAGTTCTGTAAAAAGTCATACCCCTTAATTTAATGTCAAGAAGAAGGGCTATCGCAAGACCGGCAACCAGTCCGATAGGAACACCGATAACCATATAAATAGTATTCCAGAATGATGTCCAGAAAAGAGGATCTTCTGTAAAAATCCATTTATAATTAGCTAATCCAACCCATCGCGCGGGATTTAAAATATCATAATGACAGAAACTCATGACTATCGAAAAAAGTATGGGACCACCTGTGAAAATTGTAAAGCCTATGAGCCAGGGAGACGCACAGAGAAAACCCGCATACCATTGCTTCCGAAAATAACCTTTATCGCTCATTGATCTTGAACTGTAGAAAACAATTCCTATAACCGTAATAACAAGAAGACCGAGATAACCTATAATCAGCCATTTCCATTCAATAATTTGTCCTTTTGGAGGATTGTGAATCTTATCAAGTGCTTTTTGTACTACCTTTGTCGCTTCATCAAGCGATTCCTTTGAAGAAGACGCTTTATGATATACCGCGTTTTCGTAAGCTATAACATGCTGATTCCACAGCAATTGGCCTACTGGAGTTACCGGTCTGTACTTTGCGTCCGGCAGCATATCAATCATAAGTTGGAAGGCTTTTTTAAGGGGTATACTTAAATTCGGATTATTTTGAACATAATTTTTATATGAATATTCGTTCATTCTTTCATCGCAGCTAAGTCTGGGAATAAAAGTTCTGCCCTGACTTGCGTTATTTTCAGCTTGTTCAGCTATTAACATTTTCTGAGCTTTGAAAGAAGAAAGCCATCGGATCATTTTCCAGGCTCCTTCTTTATTTTTTGAAACACTGGGAATCGAGTAGCTCCATCCACCTATCCATGTTATAGGTTTAAATCCATCTTTGATCCTTTTTTCCGGTATCGGCGCCGGTGCAGTATCAAAGTTCATGTTTGGCTTATATGTGGCAATGGTCTTCATAAACCAATCACCGTGAATTATCATTGCAACTTTATCGTTTATAAACGGGTCGAGAGTGCCGGCCTGAAATGTTGATTGAAAAGCAAAAACACCTTTAGCACCACCAAGACTGTCATAAATTCTTACCATAAAATCAAGCGCTTCTACAACATTCGAACCGTTTAAAGTACAGGTCCTTCCATCCTTGCTCATGAATTCAGCACCGTTTTGCCATGCGTACATATACAGCCAGGAATTCCCGAAATTCGGACCAAAGCCGAGTTGTTTTATTCTTCCCTTTTTGTCAAATTTGGTAAGCTTTACGGCATACTCTTCCAGTTCTTTCCAGTTTTTCGGAGGTTTGGCATCACCGTTTTTATCTACCAAACCTGCGCGTATAAACATATCTTTGTTGTAGAAAAGAAACCTGTCACCCGCCAGAACAGGTATACCGTACATCTGCCCCTTATAAATAACTTCGTTTAAAGCGGGCACAACGATAACGTTTGTATTTACCGGATAAGCAATGTTTAGATTTGTCTGATCTGCGGCGAGGTATTCATTTATGCTTTGAAAAGCTCCACGGGATGCCCACTCGATTACCGCGTACCGGTCAAACATAATCACATCGGGCGACATATCGCCTGCAACGCTGCAGAGAAAGCGTTGCGGGTCAGCGACCATATCTCTCGCTGCGGCCTGCCCTATAATGACTTTATATTGGGGATTTTCTTTTTCGAAATATTTGAGCAGCGGTTCCATATCAAGAAAATAAGACCCCGGCGCCCAAAGCATGAGTTCGGTAACACCCTCTTTGGTTTTTATGCCGCGTGACGGGTAAAGCCACCAGAGGAATACTGCTGCAATAAAACCAACTAATAATAATTTCCAAAGTCTCATAAATTTTTAAAAAATTGATAAATTACCATAAAATAATTTATTTTGAGGATTTATTTCGTAACGTTACGAATTATAACATAAAAGCTATTTAAAAACAATATGCGTATGGCAGCTGATTATATGGGAGAAATGAGAGGAATGGAAAATATGGAAGATATATGTTTCGCTTAATGGCAAGTTGTCAATAAATTTAGAGCGCTTTTTTTGCAAAAAATCGCCACATCACTCCCATAATTCCCATATCTCCCATTTTTTTAGTTTTTTCTTTTGTCAAAAACTTCAATAAAAAAACAAGGACTTTTCAATTTTGTTTGCGAAAAAAATCCCCTCCTCATGAGGAGGGGATTAATCTTGCCAAGTCGGGGTCGGTCCACGGCTTGCCGGCTGTGTTTGCCGGTGGCCGGATGTAGCTGTCTTATCGCTATTGCTTCCTGCGAATGAGTAATCCTGCAAGCAAGCAAGCGCCTAAGATGAACGTGGGTTCCGGGATAGTATACTGCAATGTGTATGTCCCGGGCCTGAGATAGTAGGCATCGGCCGAATCCGGGTAATCGTCATAGCCTTCGAAAAACTGTACCGAGGTGGTTCCACTATGGTTCGTTATGTAACCGAGTCCAGCTGCGACCAGGTCAATGATACCGCCGCTTGA
>JAUXBV010000542.1 GCA_030619215.1 Fibrobacterota bacterium
CCCTCCCTTCAGCCTTCGCTATTAGCTACGGCTTGACGAGCACGGTCGGGTTACTGTATTCGTACTCTCGTTTTCCATTACTCCAACATTTTAATCCCGCTCTGCGGGGCTCCATTACTCCATTATTTTAATCCTTTAGGACTCCATTCTTCTTTACCCCAGAACATCAAAACTCGCGCTTTGGTCTTTTGCTTTCTGTATTAGAAACGCCTCTTTCTTTTTTGTAACATTTTTATTCCGGATTCCTAAATGCACGGCCTTAAATCCCAATTCTGTCAAGGCCTCAATAAGATCTTTCCGGTTTTTCTGAAACCATTTCTTTGCCTGCTCATTATCAAACGTCATTGAAACATCCAGACTCTTTTTTAATTCATACTCCATACATGCAGTCACTTCACCAAGCAATGTCAGGTCAATATTCAATGTTACTGAAACATGCTTTGGCTCTTTACCCTTACCTTTACCATGCCGCTCTTTGATGAATTTAACCCTAAGCTCGGTCCATTCATCACCGATATTTACCGGCAGCACAAGGACCTGCTGGTCACCGTCAGTTCCCGCAGTCTGTTTCGCAAGCATCTGCAGAGACTCAAGATGGTTGAGTATTGTTTCAACCTGCTGGCGAATCATCTCTACCGGTATCCGCTGCATCGCCGGTTCCCCTCCACGCTGCGCTGTTTCCTGTGTAAATGACCCTGCGGTTTTGGGAGCCTCCGATTGTATCTCCCTGGAAAATATATTCTTAAGAAGAGCTTCTTCTTCAGCCCCGCCTTTTCCGATTAAGCTTTTCTCATCAGCAATGGAATTCAGATACCCGAGAATCAGAAGCAAGGCAAGCTTCAGGCTGGGAGAATCTTTTTGTAAACCTGCAGTCTGCCCATGAGAAGCCTGATACAATTCATGTTCGAGGGAGTATCCCATATTCTTAAAAACAGAGGGCAGGAAATCATCCCTCTTATCAATATTGGACAAGGACATACTCTCCAGTAGTATACTCTTAAAATCAACAAGCTTAAAATCACTTTCACTTTTATTCAAAAATTCCATAATATCCCGGACCAAAGCAGGAATGCGAGAGCCAACATGCGTCAGGGCAGCCTGAAAATCGGGGAGTTTATTATCACCCGAATCAAGTGCAACGGCAAGGAGCCGGGGCCATGTTATGTTCCGGGCATCCTCCTTAATAAACGGGGTGTTTTCACCGGCAGAAATAGAGGCAATAAGTTTATCCATATCAAGTAGCTGTGATAGGGCAAGGTTTCCCCTTTGAATAACCGCCTCCACAATTACGGAAGGGTTAAGCTGTTTCATTAAATGACTCTGCATTTCCGAGCGTAAGAAGTTCTCTACTTCGACCAATGCCTGCTCAGGAGTCATGACAAAAGCTTTTTTTACACCGGTTACCGACTCAAAAAAGCGGATGAACAGGGGCTTATCAGAATGTGCCCGTAAAAAATTTTCTACACCGGTATCCGGTTTTGCCGAATACTTTAACAGTAATTCCAACGCCTCATTCCCATTATTTACATACCGGAAACCGGGCTCCGGGGAAGTGGAAAGTTTGACAACATGCGATTGTCCGGCAAAAATACTTTCCTCTCCGGCAACGGTTATTTTCTCGGCAATAAATGAGTGTACTTTCGATATCAGGCTAAGTGCTTCCTGCGCAGAGCTTTGATCAAGAGTATTCAATCGGGATACTACTTCGCTTTTAATTTGATTTATTATCTCTAACAATGAAGCAATATCAACCTCTCTCTTTTCCAGTAACTGAATAGCGCTGTCAAGCCGGTGCAACAATTCCGGGTCAACGAGCTCGCCGGATAATGAGCTCCTCAGGTCTTTAAGCATCATAACGAGCTCATCGATCTTAGTGCCGAGGCGCAGCTCAATCAGGTCGCCCAGCCTCTCGAATGCCTCCGTGGTAATATCCAGCCTGTCAATAAAAACACTGTCACCCCTAAACGTTATCGCTACCGGCTCGCCGGGCACAAGCGAGCCTTTCGGCACCCTTACGGTAACATCACCCGAAGGGGTTCGGATAACATACGTTGAATCATCAATCTGTTGATTGACAATTCCTTTACTGGGAGGTATTTCTGCAGTAGTGGTATTGACAAGAGACGCCGATATATGAGGAGTTTGGTAAACCATACTAAAGCTCAATATATAAAATCATGGAATATATGAGGATAATCAGAAAAAAATTAACCGTTCTTTGAATGCCCTTTTTTTGCAACACGCAGAATTAATGAAACCTGATCTGAACTTATATGATATCTGCGGGAAATCTCCTGTACATCAAGGCCTTCCCGGGCGGCACGAATAATCTGCTCGCGAACGATATCTTTATTTTCCCGTTCTGTCTGTGCCTCATGCTCATCATCCCGTGTAGCAAAGGGAGAATCGTCAGTATTAAAGCGCTGAATATCTTCAATATCCTTTTGCATTCTCCTTCGAAGAGTATCAATGCCTCTATCATCTTTATCGGCCGTTATGTAAGAATCTGAAGGCGGAACTTTAGGTGAACCTTGCGGCAATTTTTCTGAATGGAATTTTTTTGGTTGAGGACGCACTGATGGTTTTAGTTTTCGCTTCGAGCGCCTAAAAACAGTAGTTATCAGGCCAATTATCAAGACAATACCGGATAATAATGCAATAAAACCTACGACGATAATTATCCAGTCAAAAACGTGCGCAGGTTTAAAAAATGGTTTTAAGAATGGAGCAATAAAGGATTCTTTACCTGCTGCTTTCCTTCGTTGCAGAATCGACTCGTCCGTTTCAAGAATTTCTACTCTCAGCGCTGCAATAGAATCATGAATTCTCCCGCACTCTTCTTCGAGATCGCCAAGGGGCTCACCTTTACGTTTCCGTGTCTGTTTTTCCATCTCGATAGAATCCAGCCTCGCAGATAATATCTTCTTTCTTGACAAAGCGTTTTCATCCTGATCCGCATTACCGGTAAGTATACCAAAAGAAAAAACGGTACCGAGTATAATAACAAATAGTGTAGGGCGTTTAAGATTATAAATCAGATTTAACATCTTCATAATACATGGTTGATGATTACGATAGAAAATTAATGTACAATATTATACACTTATAATATGCTACTGAAAAGTAAGATATATCTTGTATCGTTATTTAGCAATTGC
>JAUXBV010000301.1 GCA_030619215.1 Fibrobacterota bacterium
CGGGTATCCAATAGGACTTTTCAGCACCAGGAGAAGATGGGTAAAGTTCAGACCATCTTCATTCTCAGCAAGAATAGCATGGGGAATGTCCTGGCTGTAAGCATCAACCCTGCAAGAAGTGATTCCCGGTGACTTCCAACCCGTATGGAATCTCCATCAACGATGAGATACCCGGACCATTGGGGTTTAAGTTCCATACTGACTTCCATGGGCGACTTGCAGTTGAACCCCATGGCAATAATTTTACGGTACGCTGTCATTGGGTTTATATTCAGGTCTCTGCTAACAGCACGGTAACTGGCTTCAGAATCAAAATACAGGCGAGCGCTTTCGATACTTAACTGCTCGGATCTGGGAGTAAAAACCCGCTTGCAACTTTTACATTGCCAACGGGAACGAACTCCTTTGTTTTTGGTTTTGATCTTACAATGCCGTTTGGTATCAATGCTGTCACAATGAGTACATTTTAATCGGTATTTTGTCTTCTTCATATTCAGCCTCCTGAGGTAATAGTACCACTATTTTACCTCATAGAGACCGAATTATCGTCGCTATGTTAGTTTTCAAAGAGCTTTATTAGCTAACTTTTTTAATACGCCACCGAATAATCCTTGTAAAAGAGAAGCAAGCCTCCTGTGTTGTGTGGTGTCAAATATATTTGTATTCTCGTCATTTTATGCTTTACTTGTGATGTCAAATATGCTATTATTATATAATGTTTTTCAGGATACATAAATTCATTCAAAACGGCAGGGAATACAAGTACCTCCGCCTGGTGGAGAACTACCGCGCAAACGGTTCCACCAAACAGAGGATTATCGCCAATTTCGGAAATATTTCAAGCCTTAAAAACGATGAAATAAAATATCTTGTAAATGACCTGTCAAAGATATCCTCAAGCAAGTTTAAATCGCTTAAGAAAACAAGGTCAGTAAACGGGAATAAATATGTCAATAATAAAAATAACATTATTAAAAATTTAAAAGCTGTTATTAAATAACAAGAATGGCGTTTCAATGAATAAACTAAGAAAGAGTGTTTTGGGGATATTATTAATATCCATGATGACTGGATTTTTCGGTCTTGGTGGAAAGGGAAATATTTCAGGATTGGTTAAAGATAAAAATGGGAATCCCGTGGAAGGAGCAACCGTAACATCGGAAAATATAGACTATTATAGCGAGGTAACCGAAAGTGACGGAAAATTCAGTATATATGATGTTCCTGACGGTTCTCATACAATTACTGCTGTAAAAGGCGTATTCAAAGCTTCAACTATTGCCCACCTTGAAAAACCGGTTTCTTTCGACTGTAAATGCCCTGACGCTACAGCAACCATAACGTTCGGTGATGCTTTGAAAACGATAATTACCGAGAATTTTGAATCCTATTCTGAAATAAGCAATGGTACCGGCGGCTGGCAGATTGCTTCAAGAGAACCTTCAACCGAACCGGTTATTGCTTCCATTGGAGCGGCAAATACCGGCAAATCATTGCTACTTGAAGCTGAAAATGATGGCGTTGTTGATGTTATGAGAAGTTTTGATTCAACTTCAATCAGTTCAATCAGTTTACTGGGTCTGGAAGGGTATATAAGGGTTTCCAACACTTCGACCGAACTGCATATAGGGTTTGTCCGGCTCGGCTACGGCGGAATCAACATAATGAATGAAGACGGTGAAATAACCGTCTACTACGGTGAAAACATGAATGATTCAAAAAGTACCGGTACCGGCATAATTGAAGATAAATGGCATAAAATCAAGCTAACCATTGACATAGAAAATAGTGAATGGACAGTCTGGATTGATGACGACAAAACCGGAACCACCGGGATTTATGATGATGATATAGCTCCGTCAATATTTGTCCTGGAGTTAGTTACGGAAATAGGGGAACCATCAAGAAATGCGTATTTTGATGAAATTAAGGTAACCGCAACTTTACCTGATCCCAATAAAGCATATAGCTTGAATAACACAGAAATACCGGATTGCCTGTTACCTGGTTTATTTAACGGTTTTCAAGAATAGGAAAAACTTTTGACAATGAACCACAAAACTACTTTAAAACCTATAATTGTGAAAAAACCTTTACTGATAACTCTTGTTATTTTACATAGCATGTTTCTATCGCATGTTTATGGCGAGACAATATTCGTTTCTAATGATGCTGAAAAAGCAATCGCATTAGACATTGCGGTAAGCGGTGATATCATTGAAGTAAGTTCCGGGGTATACAAAGGGAACATTGAAATGGTCCCGGGAGTTATCATAAAGAGCGAATCAGGCCCCGAACTTACAATAATAAAGGGCACCGGGAACGGACCGGTCGTTTCCGCAAACAACAATGAAGACAATACCGCAGTGCTCGATGGATTCACCATTACAAACGGTTTCGGGGATTTAACTATGGGAGGAGGAATATCCATCGGAAACGAGGCTGATTCAAACCCGAAAATCATTAACTGTATTATTAGGGATAATGTTTCATCGGGCATCCTAATAGGCTCATTCTCCACACATACCTCATCAACGGTAATCATCAATAATGTGATTTCTTATAATATAAGCCCCTGGGGAAGCGCGGGGATAAAGATAATCCATTCATCCCCTAAAATTATCAACAATACGATTATGAATAATTCAACTGATATTAATTCATTAATGTTCAGGTATAGCCCTATATTTTCATTTAAAAATGAACTACTGAATGACCCTGGAGCTCTGACAATTATTGGCATTGATTCAAAACCTGAAATTACTAATAATATAATAGTGAACAACTCAAGCCTTCAGGGCGCATTATGGTGCGAAGATGGGGCTGACCCTACCTTGTCCACCAACAACGTATGGAATAATTCAGGCGGCAGTTATTACGGATGTTCCAGTGACGCCAAATCAGTTGACCCGGAATTTTATTATGACCCTTTACTGTTAAGAAATGATTATCACTTAATGGATAATTCCGGCTGTAAAGATGCCGGTTCCACTGTGTCGGAGAGTTTTGATATTGATGGGGAACCAAGAGACGTACAGGTTGACATCGGAGCAGATGAATACGTGGATTCGGACGAACCAGAAGACGGTATGCCCGATTACTGGGAAGACAAGTACGGTGTATACATCTCGACAAATGACTATGATGGAGATGAACTGACTAATATTGACGAGTACAAATACTTCTGTAACCCGACTAGTTCTGATACTGACGGTGACAATCTTCCCGATAACGCTGAACTCACCACTTTTTTAACAAGTCCTATTAATCCAGATACCGATGGTGACGGCACCCCGGATGGCGAGGAAGATTCTGACGGTGACACCATTAACGACGGTGACGAGGTTAATACTTACAAAACAGACCCTTTGAAAGCGGATACCGATGACGATGATTTGCCGGACTGGTGGGAAGTAAAATACAGCACGGCAACTTCACCTTTCGATGTTGATTACGCTACAGATACGTATGATTATGACGGTGACGGACTTAACAACTTTTGGGAATATACTTACGAAACAAATCCCATGTTGGCAGATACTGACGATGATGACATGCCTGATAAATGGGAAGTGGAGAATAAACCGGCAACCCACCCTAATAGAACAGATGCTAAGGAATATGATTATGACGGTGACGGACTTACAAACTCTCAGGAATATACTTACGGCACAAACCCCAATAAAAAGGATACCGACTATGACACCATACCTGATAAATGGGAAGTAAAATACAGCACGGCAACTTCAGCTTTCGATTTTGATTGCTCTACAGATACGTATGATTATGACGGTGACGGACTTAACAACTTTAAGGAATATACTTACGGCACAAACCCTATGAAAGCGGATACCGACGGTGACACTATTAACGACGGTGACGAGGTTAATACTTACAAAACAGACCCTATGAAAGCGGATACCGATGGCGATGGTTTGCCGGACGGGTGGGAAGTCAATACTTCCTCAACAAATCCAAATAAGGAAGAATCCATTTCAATTAAATGCGAGCCAGATTCCGTAGAATGCAATGAAAGTTCCACCATTACCGTTAAAATAGTGAATCATACTCAAGGTTCACTGACTATCAATCTTTCCATTGTTAATGTATCCTCAGCATGTTATAATTTAAGCGTATCGAGCGGTTCTGCGGGTTCTAAGGCATTCACATCAAGCTTCACCGGGAATTTTGTTGGGAAGTTCAAGATATTGGCCGAGGTTATAATTGACGACGTCACTGTAGTACAGTCAGAAAAAACCCTTGAGATTTACGGTTTTTATGACTCTTCTGAAAAGAAATCCACAAGTTTTAAATGTATATACGATACCCATACCAGCATAACAATCCCCGCGATATTTGACAAAGATCTGAAAGTAATAATTAACCCTCAATATATTTTACTTGAAGGTTGTACAGAGCCAATAAATAATCCTGAATTTACAATGAACATATCCACGGCAATTACGGGGCAGGGCTATGAAATAGAAGTAAGCCACCCGGATGATAATGAGGACCTCGAACATCCATTTAAAATCACAATGCATTATTATCTTAATAATAATAATAAAAAAGAAATAATCTACCATGATAAAATACCGGTTGATTTGAATAAGTGTGTTATATCAATGTATTACTATAATGGAGTGAAACTGCTGGGCATTCCATGCAAAAACGACGATGAAACCGATACTATTACAGGAAAAACATCGCTCTCAGGTTATTACGTGGTACAGCACGAAGGCAGCAATTATGAAAAAGGGGAATTCAAACTGGATGACAATATTCTCGGTGTCAGGGCAATACCTAACATATTCACACCCGCGAATAATGACGGAATAAATGACAAGGTTTATTTTGATATCGAATCAACCAAAGAAGAAATCACTTTAATAAAAATAACGATATATGATTTAGACGGCAGAAAAATCAGGGAAATTGAAATAGAAGATGATGTTATCCCCTCGTGGGACGGCAAGAGAAAGATAGAATCAGAAAACACAATGGAAGGCGGCCTTTACATTTACGTCGCTGAATTCAAAGGAAGCAAAAATGCCAACGGTATCATAGTACTGGCAAAGTAAAATGAATAACAAAATAAACATATTGCTATTATCCTTTTTTCTTGTTCTGGTATTTGCCGGAGAATCACGCCCCGCATTTCAGGACATAGGGATTAGCGCCAGAGCCATGGGAATGGGCGGCGCCTTTGTTGCAGTGGCAGATGACAACCATGCAATACTATGGAACACTGCTGGCTTGAGCCAGTTGAAAGAACGCCGGATTTCCGCA
>JAUXBV010000103.1 GCA_030619215.1 Fibrobacterota bacterium
AAAAAAACAATCAGCATGAAATTAGTATCTGTTACAAGGTTCACCAGAAAAGCTGGCATTTAAACCCTTTAGGTAAATTTAGATCGTTTTGAATGTCATTCCGGCATTCTTTTGGCCGGAATCCAGCTTTTTGAGTGTTTAGAGGCGTGGATTTACACCTTTGGCGCACTTCGCCCGCTAAAAGCATGCGGGTTTTAATCCCTCTTTATGGGGGAATGACGGTCATTTGTCAATTGCTAACACAAACTAATTATAATAAAATAATACAAAAATAGCATATAATAAATTATACAGTAAAAGCTAAAGAATTGATATTTCAACACTGTTTAATTTAACAGTATCTGCGGTAAAAATACATTATAAATAAGAAAGGCTACCGTTGGAGATGGTTATAACAAAGGTAAGGAATTGTATTTCTTTCGCATTTATCATACTGCTTTCATGTTATTTCAACCCGGTGTATGATACTGATACTAACGGTTGTATAAATAACGTAAAATGTATTCTTGAGAATGGTGACGATATTGATATTTTTAAGGTTACTGTAAGTGGTGAGGATATTGACACTATATGTTTTTATCAACCCGCTAAAGATAACAGCCTTGTTTTTACAGTACCGCAGGGAACAAGCAGGCATATCGTTATTAACGGCTATGTATCTGGTGAGTGGGCTTATACAAAATCCTTTACAACAGACATACCGGAAGGTGATACAACTTTTACCGTAGAGCTCTTAATTGTTAAAGACCCGGTTCCGGAGGCCCCGCTGGATGTTAAGCTCACCCTTCTTCCATCGAATGTTGTTAAGATTGCATGGAGCGGCTCCGGTTATGCGGATGGTTATAAGGTGTTTCGTTCGGAAGATGAGTGCGATGAGGGGGATGAGATTGCTTCATGCAATACAACGACCTGCCTCGATAGTACCGTCTGTGCTGACAGAACATATTACTATGGCGTAAAGGCATATAATTCTTCCGGCATATCCGGCCTATCGGACCATCCTTTGATAACCATACCGCCGATTAATGAACTCCCAGAAAAGCCTGAGAATCTCCGTGCGGAAGATACGTCGGCAACATCGGTTACCCTGAGCTGGAACAGGGTTCTTGCAGCCAGTTCGTATAAAGTTTACAGAATAAATGGGAGCGGGACTCCCAATGAGCTCATTGCAACTATCGGTAATATATCCTTTGTTGACGACAGTTTATTACCGGTGACAGTCTATTCCTACGCTGTTTCAGCGGTTAACAGTATCGGAGAGTCCATTAAGTCCGATAAGATTACCGTTCAAACCAAGGAGCCGGTCCCCGAAGCCCCTGAAAATGTCACAGCAAAGGAATTGTCTGATGTGAGCATACAGGTTTCGTGGGATGCTGTTGCATACGCTTCTGAGTATGAGATATATGGCTGCCTTCAGCAGGGCGGCACCTTTGAGAAGAAAGGGAGTGCAACCGAATGCACCTTTATAGTCAGCGGTTTGAAGCCTGAAACGACCTATTACTTTAAGGTAAAGGCCCTCAACGGTGCAGGTAGCTCCGGCTTTTCCAATACAGCCTCTGCAAAGACATTACCGGAACAGAACCAGAAACCGGAAACCCCGGAAGGAGTGGCAGCGGAGCCGCTCTCACCCTCAATCATACGGGTTTCCTATAACAGCGTTGACAAGGCGTCGCTCTATAACATTTACAGGAGTAACAGCCCCACCGGTACTTTTTCTAAAGTAAAATCAGTTGCCGACACTACAGCAAGCGACAGCGGCCTTACGGAAAATACCACCTATTATTATAAGGTATCCGCGGAAAACAGCGTCGGTGAATCGGACCTGTCCGGGTCTGTCTCAGCAACAACCTTTATGCATATAACCGTACCTACCGGACTCGATGCGGAAGCTCTGTCATCATCAGACATCGGGGTTTCATGGAACAGTGTCAATGGAGCGCTGCGCTATAAGCTGTTTCGCTCCCTTAACTCCGGTGGAGTGTTTGATGAAATCACATCCCCGGTTTCGACTTCATACACAGACACTGGTTTGACATCAAATACAACTTACTATTATAAGGTTTCGGCAGTGGGCGATTACGGAGAGTCTGATTTGTCCGATGAAGTCTCTGCAACGACACAGATGCCTGCGCCCGATACGCCGGACGGACTGCAGGCTGCTGCAGTGTCCGCAACCCAGATACGGGTAGAGTTCAATGCAGTTGCTAATGCTACGGGATATATACTTTACTGGAGCCTGACCCAATCCGGTACGTATGACTCGCTGGCTTCCACAGGCTCGACCACTTACGACCATACGGGACTTACACCGGATACAGAATATTTTTACAAGGTATGCGCATACAATGATTTCGGCAAGTCGTCTCTCTCCGATGCGGTTTCCGCAAGAACCGATCCCGGCCAAGTACCTGACCCCCCAACCGGTGTTGAAGCTACGGCGCTTTCATCTTCAGAGATTGAGGTTAAATTTAATGCGGTATCCGATGTGACAGGCTATAAAATCTATTACAGCCTCAGCAGCACAGGTAGTTTCACCCTGGTAACAACCATCACGACAACCACCTATACCCATAACAACCTTGATGCAGACACCGAATATTTTTACAAGGTCACCTCATACAATAATAACGGCGAGTCGTGTTATTCAGACATGGTTTCTGCTACGACATCCAAAAAGGTTGCCTATATCGTTTCAAGCAGTTGTAACGGATGCGCAAGGTGCGTGACCGATTTCACCTGTCCGGAGGGCGCAATCTATGCAACCGGAGGTATATATGCAATCGATCCGGATAAGTGCAATGGCTGCGAGGATTGTATAACCAAATTTTCATGCCCGCGCAACGCTATCAAGATGCAGGATACACTCTTGAAGGCAGTACTGGATTTATGGAGAAAAATTATGCCCAAAAAAGAGGTAAAAACAGACAAACCATCTGATTAGACTCTGTGTGAGAATTATATACGCGGGTTGCGTAGATAATTCGAGCTACAGAGTCTTATCCAGCTCAGCTGGACTAACAGAAGGAGAGTATGCATGTATACAAAAAGAGTAGTTGCCTGCCTGGTTCTTATCAGCGGGCTGTTTATTATAATATTTGCTGCTGCAAAAATGCATTACATTGACCAGAAGGTATGTACAAAGTGCGGGGTGTGTGTAGAGGAGTGCCCGGAAGCAGCCATAGAAGTAATCGAGAAAGACGGCGAAGAGATACATGTTATTAATCAGGAAAAGTGCACGCAATGCGGCGTGTGTATCGACGTCTGCCCTGAAGGCGCAATACTGGCCGGGGATGCCAAAAGTAAAGCAAAGGATGATAAGAAGCAGTAATCGGAACGGGTATTGCCGTTTACTGTTATCCCTGAAACTGAATATGAAAGCTCCTTGATAACATTATGTCCCATAAAGAGGATAATTCACACTAACAACTGAAGTTGTAAGTGTTCATTATAGGAGCGGATAGGCTACTATCGTATCCTCCCGCTCAACATACTGTTACATAAGGTGATGAATTTATGAACCGGATGAAAAAAAGAGCGTTACTGTATCTTGCACTATCCGCTGTAATTATTATTGCTGCGGGTTGTATTGATACGGTGAAGAAAAACCCTGTGTCAATGGGGGCGCGGATGGTTTGCAGGGTAGATGCTGTCAATTGTAATGGGTGCGGTCTTTGTGTTAAAGCCTGCCCCAATAATGCAATTATAGAAACCCAGCTTGAGAATGAGTGGGTGTGTATTATAGACCCTTATAAATGTAATGGGTGCGGCGAGTGCATAAACGAGTGCGAGGATGATGCAATAAAAAAAGTGGAGTTTAAAGAGGATGATTGATAATAACAGGATTGTAAAAGGTGCAGTGATAAAAAGAGTAATTGCCTGCCTGATGATAATATTACTTGCTGTTAGTATCTATGGTGTTGCCGGGAAACAGGTTGCAGTTATTTCAAGTCAGTGTGTCGGTTGTGGTGATTGCACTAAAGTATGCATCAAAGACGCTGTCGTTATTGTCAGGGGAAAAGCGTTAATTAATACTGATAAATGCAATGGGTGTGGCTTATGCATATCTATATGCTCATACAATGCAATACGGTACGGAGGAGAGAAATAATGCGCAAGTTGATAATACATTGCCTGGTTTTACTATTGCTGGCTGTAGCCACAGGCTGTGACAACCCTGCGAAGGGGGCTTTTTTATCGGTTGACAAAGCCAATTGTATGGGATGTTCGGAGTGTGTGGGTGTGTGCGCTGCGGATGCGATAAGGATCATTTCAAATAAGGCTGTTATCGACCCGACCAAATGTGTGGAATGCGGTAACTGTATTGAAGTCTGCCCTTTTAATGCAATCTATTGAGGCGGTATGTTTAAAGAAGCGGTATTTATAAGCATTGTTACGGTTTGCCTTTCTGCTTTCGGCGCCGTTCAGTTTGATATTCGCGGGAATCGCCTGTTTACCCAGCAGGAGCCGGGAACGGGCGCTTTAAATCAGCGTTCGGTTGATATGAAGAGCTATTTTCACGCAGAGAGGGAGCTATACCCGGGGCTTTTTCTTTACATGACCCACTCTCTCGACGGAACCCCACATGCAGATGCACTGCCTGAGAATAAAATACCGTTTGATAATCACACCGTATTTGGCTTTAAATACCTGAAGAAACACATGTTTTTTGTTGAAATACAAAATGATATCTTTGCCCATGCAGACAGGCTTTCTCTCAATTTTTATCCCACTGATTCATCAATAAATCAGAAAGTACTGAGCAGCGTCAATGAGTATTTTCAGGCTAACGGAAAAAAAGTTCGCTTTACCGCAGGGGTAAACTATTTCAGGCTGAATTACGATTTACAGTATGGGGAGCATGGAATAACCAAAGCTGTTGATGATGACATGTGGTCTGAAATTGATTTCAGAATAAGCCCCAATGATAACATCGCCATGGCCATAGGAACGACACTGAAAAACGATTTCAATTCCTATGGCGGTTATGATTATGGCGATCACTATATCAGCCTGGGCGGGGATCATACCATAAGGATGAAAGCAAGAAGACTCTATTTCGCCTGGCTTATATCCGAGCACTGGCGTGTCAGTGAGATAATGTACCTGAGGGAGGATGCCGAAGGGCCGGCAACGGTTTTGCACATGCGACCGGTATTGAAGTTGAGGAACCGTATTTTTATAAAAGGCACTGCGACTCTCGACCTTTCAAAGAGAATGCAGAAACAGAGATATGAAATGTCTCTACGAAAATCATGGAGGAACCGTTCTTCAATAGGTATAGGATATTGGACAACGCCCGGTTCTGTTTTTCCAAGAAAGGGGAGCGGTATAAGGAGTGTTTTTTATATAGGTAAGGCAAGCAAGGTTGGGTTTTCGCCAAATGCGCAGTTTTTCTGGAGGCTTGACCCTGATAATAATTCATACAGGTATTATCGGGCTACTACATCTTTTGAGATGATTCTGAATATTTTTAAACGCGCGGAGATTATCGGGGGATATAAGTATACCCGTTTTATTGACCTTGCGCCTTTTACCAACCGGGGAGTTGTAAGCATCGGTTTGAGGAAGTGGTAAATAAAGGTATGTAATTTTTTCACTTTTTAATAATAGGAGGATGTTCGTGGGTAACTTTTTAAACATTCGTTTCAGGCTTGTGACCCTGAGCCTTGTCTTTCTGTCAATCATGGGAGCGAATTTGCTGTTTGCACAGGGCACCATCAGGGGTACCATTTCGGGTGGAGATGACAGCATCGCGGTAAGCAGCGCAACCGTTGTTTTATATAAGAAACTCGGCAGCGGCTCCGGCTGGGATAAGGAGAAAATTGCCGGAACAACAACCGGTAGTGACGGTGCCTATGAATTTACCAATGTAGATACTGCAGAAAATTACATCGTATTTGCCGTGGCGGACGGGTTAACGCCTGTTGTTAATAAATGGATTGAAGTCTCTTCCGGTGGAGTAGTAACCGCGGATATCCATCTCCCGGTACCTGAACACGGCTTCGCAACTATCAATGGAAAGGTGACTGATCAATCTTCCGGGGCCATTGAAAATGCTGCTGTCGTGCTTATGGGAAAAGCCGAGTTGGGAGGTACAACCCTGTATGAGATCACCAGGGCCTCAACAAACTCAAGCGGGGAATACCTGTTCAGCACCATCCCCGTTTTGGAAGAAGCAGAGCTCATTGCCTCTGCAAACGGCTATGAGACTGATTCAAGCAGCGATTTTACCCTTTCCGCGGATACTACGGTTACGGTAAATTTTATCCTCACGGAAGGGGTAACCGGGGCTTTGACAAAAAATGAAAAACATAATGTACCCGGTACTATTACATGTACTAAAGCCGGTAAAAACCTTATTATTCATTTCGAAGGAATAAGCAGCCCTGCGAAAGTCTTCCTGTTTTCTGTTGACGGCAGGGTATTGATGCAAGCATCTGTAGTAAATGGCAAAAGGGATATGATACTTCCACTGGGGAACGGGTGTAAGGTATTAATCGCTTCCATAATAAGCGAAGATGGAATAATTGCACGGAAAGTATTGATACCATTTGATTTTTTCAAATAACATTATTATATCGATTAAAAATTTAAACATAGGAGAGTGTACAATGAATTTATTTCACCAAACGGTTAACAGTATAGCAGCTCTTTTACTGATATCACTCGCAGCTTATGGTTTTGATGTTTCCGGAACTGTATTTGAAGCGGATAGTGTCACTACTATTCCGGGAGTAGAAGTCTTTGCGTATGAAAAGGGAGCGGATGACGCAAATATTCCTCCTGTTTGTGTAGCACAAGCCATTGCTGATCAGAATGGCAATTATGCAATTACGCTTGACGGGGCAGCGCAAAACTATTATCTCATGGGCAGGAGTAGTGATGTTAGTGACGGGCTTGGTAAAAGAATCAAGAAGTGGATCAGCGGAGCTACAACAACAGCACACATATATATGGAAATAGCTCATGACGGGTTCACAAACATTACCGGAACTATTACCAATTCGAACGGCGATCCGGTTCCTGACGCTAAAGTTGTTCTTCGCTCAAAAGTTTCAACCGGTGGAACGGCACGTTTTAATGTTGACTCTGCCGTAACCGGAACAGACGGCAAATATAGTCTCCCGAACGCACAGGTTATGATACCTGAGGTCGTTGGTGAAGAGGTTGCATCTTTTCATATATATGCAGACGGGTATGACGATGGAGTAGTTGAACCGCTTGATATGAGTGGTCCTGATATGGTTATAGACTTTGTACTTACCGGCGGCCCTATCGGCATTACCGTTCCCGGTTGCAGTATGAAAGAGAAATGCATCTTCACTTTTTCAGGAAAAAATCTTCAGATCGGTAACCTTCAAAATCCGGCAATCCTGAAGATATATAAAACAAATGGCGTCACTGTTTTTAAGAAAAATATTCATGCGGGCAATAATTCTATTTCTCTGGACAATATTTCCGGCGGGCAAATGCTGATAATAAAACTTATACATCAGAATAAATCAACAATTCAGAAAGCAATGATTTTATTCTTATAGAAACAATTTTATTTAATTATTGTATATTAATAACAAGAGATAAAAAATAACCGGTTGGGACACGGACATGCTGCCTGACATTTATAAATACCTGGATTACCGTCAATACCTGATGGATCTGTTTGAGGCGCTCTATGAGAAAGACCCGGCTGTCTCGCTTCGAAGCTTCGCCCGCCTCGCAGGCTCCAGCTCGCCGAATTATCTCAAGCTCATTTATAACAGGAAGATAAATATAAACGAGTCCTCTGTCGATCTTATTGCAGAAGGGGCAAATTTAAAGAAGAAAGAGGCGGAATATCTTCACATTCTTGTGGGTTTTGACCACGCAAAGACACATAAGGAAAAGGATGCGTTCTTTAAAAAGATACTTTATAAACGGGAGTATAAATCAATAAAAGCATTGACAAAAGAACAATACCTCTTCTTTTCCCACTGGTACATTCCGATTATCCGCGAGCTGGTGGTGCACCCTGGAAATAATGGAAATCTTATGTGGATTGCGCGAAGGGTTGAGCCGCCCATCACCGAGAGCAAGGTGCGTAAAGGTATAGCGCTTCTTTCCAAACTCGGCCTCATAAAAAAAGATAAAAAGGGCGGAAAGTGGCGGATGACAAAGCAGGTGATAAGCACATCAACGGAAGTGCTTTCCCTCGCGGTATCAAAATATCACCGTGACGTCATAGTGCTGGCCGGTGAAGCGATTGACCGTTTCAGAAAGCCGGAGAGGGATATACGCTCGGTAACCGTGGGACTCTCATCCGAAGGTTTCAGGGAATTGAAATCGCGCCTGGAGTCATTCTGGAAAGAGACGCTTGACTTTAGTGGAAAACAGAAAGATGTTACAAGGGTTTATCAGATTAACACCCAATTGTTTCCTCTTTCCAAAGAGGAGAAGTGTAAATGAAAGATGTTGTTATGAAGCTTGTATGCTGTTGCGTTTTAACGATATCCCTCTGTTTTTTCTCATGCTCCATTGGTTCTAATGGTATTGCCGGGGGAGCAGGTGCCGGTAACCCTGCGACCCTGTCCGTTATTGCAGACGGGGCTGACTCTACTTTTCTTAGAGGAATAAAGAATTTTCAGGCTGGTTTTACCCCGGATTTTCAGCCGTTGACTAAATTCACCTCTTTTCCTATGGATACCGGTGATACTATTACAATTACAATTGTAG
>JAUXBV010000464.1 GCA_030619215.1 Fibrobacterota bacterium
CCCTTCTTTAACTTCATCAGCCATGAAATACTCCCTGTTAAAATTGATTGAATAATTTGATAATGTATTTAATCATTATGTAAACAACAATAATCACGTTCATATTAGTTTTTTAATAGCACCAAGAAGTGCTTCAGGATCAGGAGGCTTGGGAATGTAATCATCCGCTTCGGTCTCTAACCCCTGACGCCGTGTGTATGTGCTTGTACCAAGGTTTTCAGCAACTCCCGTCAACAAAATAACAGGTATATATTTTGTCTTTTCATCAGATTTGAGTTCCGTACAGGTATCATATCCGTTTAACCCGGGCATCATCACATCAAGAACAATTAAATCGGGCCCACTCTTTCGGACCTTTTCCAGGCATTCTTTACCATTATATGCGACTTCTACGTTATGGCCTTCTTTTTCAATGAGAGACTTTGTGATCGAAATAAAATCATAATCGTCATCTACAATCAGTATCTTTTTAGCCATAGGAAACCTCCACCTATCGTTATTTTGAAGCGTTTATAAATGTATCAAACATGAAAAGTTAAGCAAACTCATATAACGTAACATAGAACTGTATAAAAACCGTTTCTATATTCCATAGTTAAAATCAAGGAAAAAGGCCAAAAGGCACAACAAACTGCTTCTGAAAGCAACTTTTACCTTATCCTTCAGAACGAAAGTGAAAATCGTTTTAATCCAGGTTAGGAGTCCTAAAATTCCATATGTTGTGCTATCTCAAGTATGATGTCATGTTCTCTGATAATACCGAGCAGCTTTCCTTTATTCATAACCGGAATATTTATCAAATGATGATTAACCATCAGGTGCACTGCTTCCATAATCGGTGCGTATAAATCCACGTAAATATTTTCTTCCATAGTCTCCTGTATATTCCTGTTGCCAACCACCTTTATTTGCGCAAGAAACATCCCGGAAAAAAACGTGGTATATGGCGTGCCCTTCAGGAATTGAGGAAGTACAAGCTTAAGTAAATCAATAAAACGTATAAGCCCCAGGAAATTTTCTTTTCTGTCATACACAAGGGCCGAGCGTATCTGCCTTTTCACAGCCTCTTTTAGAGTTTTTGCCGCTGTGATTATGGATTCGTCCACATAGAGTTTGGAATACTGTGAAGGCGACACCATGACCTCGGCAATTCTACGCTCGCGCAAAGGCCGTTTACTCTCCTGTTCCAGCAATGTGCGTATTCTTTTACTAAGTTGCTCTATATCCACGGGTTTCTGCATAAAATCTGAAACTTTGAGTGTGATACTCGACATCGCGTTCATCATATTCCCATGTCCGGTAAGTATAATTACCGGTAGTTGTTGTTCCATGTCACGGATTATTTTCAGGGTCACCGTGCCGCTCATTCCGGGCATATTCAGGTCCAATATCACAATATCCGGGCGCTCCTTCTGGATTGACTCCAGTGCCTCCGCACCTCCCGCAACTGCGGTAGTGTCAAAGCCGCGTCTGTTAAGGGCCTGCGAGAAGGATTTCCTGAAGTCCTCCTCATCGTCTACCAGAAGAACCCTTATTTTCTTTAGATCCTTTTCCATAAAATATCTCCCTTACGATGAAATAAGCTAAGCGGGCGGCAGTCCGCCGAAACCAATAACGGGCCATAAAAACGTACTTAATAAAACAAGTACCAAAAAAGAAAAAACCAGGCAAATGATGCCGACCCGCAGAAAATCTTTTGCAACAAGATACCCGCTGGAATATACAATGGCATTCGGCGGTGTGCCGATTACCAGCAGGTATGCAAAAGATGAAGCACAGGCTGTGGCAAGCCCCATAAATGGCACGAGTGTAGTACCGGGGTTGGCAATAGCCGCTATATTCAGGGTAATCGGTCCTACAGCGGCAGCAGCAGGGCCATCAGCCATCAAATTCGTCATTAAGGCCGTTACCGCACTTCCCGCACCGACAAGCATTATACCGGATTCAAGCCCGATAGAGGCCATAACTTCTACAACGGAACGCGCCATCCAGTAGGCGGCGCCGGTATGGTCCAGCATACGCCCGAATATAATGGCGCCTGCATAAAGCCAGACCACGCCCCAGTCCACCTTCTCCTGGTAGTCTCGCCAGTTTACCACACCGGCCAGGAGATACGCCACGGCCCCGGCAATTGCAATTACCCCTATGCCCAGCCGAATGCCGGTTATCTGTAAAATTAAATTTTTCTCCGTTATCCAGCCAAGAAGCATTACCAGGAAAATCACTATGGCTATGACCTGTTTGCGGTTCCAGCCGCCCATATTGTCAATATCCTGCTTGAGCGTTTCCAGTGCGGGGCCCAGGTCGCGTATTCTTGGTTTGAATATCCGATTCAGAATAATCCACAAAACCGGCATCATAATCAGCACAAAAGGCATGCCGTATAGTATCCACTGGCCGTAGCCTATTGAGATTCCGAACATGTCCTCCATATAGGTCATCATTATCACATTACGCGCACCTCCGGACGGTGAACCGAATCCTCCAATATTGCAGGCCATGGCAATGGTGATCATCAGCATTTTACCCAGTTCCCGGTCCTCGGGGACTGCCGTCGAAAGGCTGTTGTTATAGAGGATTATCCCCATAGGCAGGAATATGGCCGCAAGCGCATGATCGGAAATAAATGAGGCCGCCGGAGATATAACCAGGATCATTATGGCCGTAACCCACCCTATGCTTGGTTTGGCCAGCCTGCGGAAAAGCAGAAGACAGATACGCTTGTCCACACCCGTTTTCACCAGTGCGGCGGCAAACATAAGGCTGCCCATAATAAACCAGCAGGCGTCGGACCAGAACAACTGGGCCACCTCCTTTCGTGAAACTATTCCGGAAAAAACAAGTATCAGGCCTATGCAGAAAGCAACGCCCGGCAGTGGTATGGCTTCGGTAAGAAAACAGATTACCACAAATGCCACCATGGCGATACATATCAATATCTGCCTCGCCGCCTTGTCCGCCCTGGTCCGCTGTTCTTCTGAAAGCATATTATATGTAAGCTTTTCATGCCTCAGGCTGCGGGCCTGTGTCATGAGTTTATTTAATACCGTCGCATCCATGGTTTTTATCAATTCCCGGTACTTTTCAAAGTGCTCCTTATGTGGTTCTATTCCCATTTTCTCCAAATCTTTTATTGTACGCTTAAGTACCGTTTCTTTTCGGGATACACCCTGCATCATGTTCGCTTCAAGTGACCTTACCGTAAGCAACTGCCACTGATCAATATCTTTGCAGGGCTTCTTGAACAGTTCCTTTGACAGGAAGTCCAATACATATCTTTCGCCCATGGTATATTCAACTGCAACATCCATCATGCTTTTCGGGACTGGAAGCAGCAGGATTGCCGCAAATACAAAAACCGCTATCCCAAACTTCGGGTAACTGATGTACCTGTCATAAGCCGAAAGATTTTTCCCCGATTTATTTTTCATATATCATTGCTCCATTTTAAGAAAATCCTTTTATTCAGGAAAGTCCTCTCTTATTTTTTTTATTATCTCCTGTTGCGTTTTACTTTTATTATCCTGCGGTTCATTAAATACCCTGCGTATTGTTGCTGCAAGATCTTCCATATCCGGCGGCTTGGTTACATATCCATTTGCGCCGATTGTAATCCCCTGCATTGCTGTCTCCGTAGATGGATGGCCGGTCAAAAGAATGACCTTAATATCCGGGTACTCTTTTTTTATCTGTTGCAGCACTTCCAGCCCGTCCATACCGGGCATCTTTATGTCAAGTATTACAACGTCGATATATTTTTCC
>JAUXBV010000449.1 GCA_030619215.1 Fibrobacterota bacterium
CGCGGAAATATGAAGGAATTATCACTGTTTCCACATATAAAAAGACCGGAAATAACGGTAGAATGCACAGAATAAGCTATTTCCGGCATTTTTAACATAATAATAATATTTGTTACGAAAATGCAATATTTTTTGTATAAGCCACTGTTAATAGCTGTAAAAAGACTATATTTTGTGGTTTGGAGTTAATGAAAACACAAAAAAGGGTAAGGAATATCTGCCGTTGTCATTACAGGAACAATGTAATTGCAAAACGAACAAAGGAATTTTTACTAAGATTGTTAAAATGTGGTAATTTAATTTGCAATTTCAATTGCGAAATGTAATAATTAGTTGTAGATAAACAGGAATGTTAGCATAGATAAAGCCGGGTAAAAATATTCCGGGCAAGAA
This sequence comes from Fibrobacterota bacterium, assembly GCA_030619215.1. Classification (GTDB taxonomy): domain Bacteria; phylum Fibrobacterota; class Chitinivibrionia; order Chitinivibrionales; family JANQEN01; genus JAUXBV01. The sequence continues at coordinate 394 of JAUXBV010000449.1, forward strand.
AATTTTATGGAGGGTTACAAAATGCTACAGAATTTAATGAGGAAAATGAAAAAGGGTAACAAGGGTTTTACTCTTGTTGAGTTGATGATCGTTGTTGTTATCATCGGTATCTTGATCGCAATCGCAATACCGATATACAGGAACATCCAGACCAGTGCGGAGCAAAGGGCTTGTGCGGCAAACCGGAGAACCATCAGGTCCCAGATAGAAGTCTATCAAGCTGACACAACTACAACAGATGATCCGTACGCTTGGACCGATCCACAGTTCCAGGCTTTCCTAGGAAACTATAACTATTTTGTAGAGGAACTTGAGTGTCCTACAGAGGGCATAGGTGCGTACACTTGGACAGTGACATCGAATATTGGCGTTGTTACTTGTTCCGAAACAACTCACGACTAAGTAAAAGAGAGAACGAATAGAAACGAAGAAACTCAAGACATTTAGAATTTCATTAATGTTACCCGGCGGGTGAGTCCCGCCGGGAACAAGTTTTATATTTCATGACGGGTAAGGTGTTTTTATGGGTGATAAAGATAAGAAGTCAGGTCTAAAAAAGTTCTTTCAGGAAAACCGCTCGCTTGTTTTTACCATTCCGATTTTCATTGTTTTGGTAATAGCAGTCATACTGGTATATGTTTTAAGCGGAAAGGGTGCCGATACGTCGGAGACCCAGTCTCCGGTCGAAACAAATCCCATGGCTACGGAGCAATCGGCGGAAACTACGCCGGCTGCCACCCCTGAACCCACAGATTCAAGCGGTACCGAAGTCACCACGCTGCCCAAGGATGAAAGGGACAAGGATGATTCCGAAATAATCATGAATCCATTTGCAGCCCCGTATAAAGTCAGCGGCATCATTTATGACAAATCAGGTAACAGCATAGCTATAATAGAAGCTGAAAATAAAAGTTTTATCGTAGAAACCGATGATCAGGTCGGTGAATATTTTAAAGTTGTTAATATTGAAGCTGACAGGGTGATTCTGGAAATCGACGGTCAGGAAGTCGTACTGACCTTATCAGGTGAATGAGTATTTGGAGGTGTTCTAATTGGGACGCATTAAAAAAACGAACTTAACTATGAAGGCACTGGCCGTTGTTTTGACAATGGTCATGGTTATTGCTTTAGGCGGTACAGCCGTTGCGGCTGGGGTGAGTCCTACGGGAATCAGCTACAAGGACGAAACCGTCTTCAGTGCAGATAAAGGAGCTGATATTTCGATTGAAGTCAAAGATGCGGATATCAGGGACATACTGTCGCTTTTTGCAACTAAGCTGGGTGTAAATATTGTCTATCTGGGAAACAGTTTTAAAACCAGTTTTAAAATTTCTGACGTGGATGCAACCACAGCCTTTGATATTTTTATGAAGAGCACGAGTATGGACGGTGCAGGACTCAGCTATGTGCGGGACGGCAATTTAATTCTTGTAGGACCTGCAAGCAGCCTGGCTGCCAGTTTTTCAGATATGCTGGTGTTCACCAGTTTTGAACTTGAGTACATGACTGCCCAGGAACTATCCGGATACCTTAATCAACTTGGGGTATATGTGAACAGTTTTGTCATTGACCAGATGACTGACAGGCTTTTCGTACAGGGATTTCCATATGAGGTTGCCAAGGTTAACGAAATAATTAACACCCTTGACAGCCCGGCATATTATCCGGAGGGTGGTTCTTCCTTCAACCTTATTTCATATAAACTCAACTATATAAGCGCTTCAACCCTTAATGGTGTAATCGCTCAACTTGCTGTTGAAGCCGATACAATTATATTAACCTCAAATCCGGATGTTTTATGGGTCAGCGCAGACTCAAGCCAGCATACAGTGATATCACAACTAATCACGAAACTGGATACAGCCTCCAATATAAGCGACAATGAATTCGGCGTATATCGTCTGAAATATATAAATATTAAATTGGTAAACAATGCAATGAATGAACTTGGATTGTGGACCACGGCGGAAGGCTCGTCAGGAACAATAACAGTAATACCAAACACGGTTATCAGTGAGAATCCATATGCAATTCTTGTTAATTTCAAATATTTGGATAGAGAAATGGTTGACTTCCTAATAACCGAGCTGGACACACCATCCAACCGTCCGGAAGATCCTGCATTCTTTATTTATACATTTATAAATCTTTCGGCTGAGTTAGCCCTAGGAAGAATAGATGCTTTTGAAGCTAAGAAAGCCTTTGAATCGGATGAAGTTGATTTCAAGGAATTCTCGTTCTCGGGGCTTGGAAACCAGCTGATGGTTCTTTGTACAAAGAGCGAAGAAGCCGACGTAAGGGCTTTTCTCGATGAAATAGATAAACCCGGTGAAATTATGAAGGTGGTTGTTGACCGCGCCGGAGGCAATCTGATAGCACGAACGAGGCTAGCTGATAGAATTCCGCTGATATCCTATATATCGGGGGTGCCGGAGGGTAATATGTATATATCCGGAGATATTTCAAAATCAGATTCTCCTGAATATGTAATGTGGATAGAGGATACACCTGAAAATATAGAAAAGGTTAAATCAGCGATAAGCAATATTGATTCGGGGTCTGACTAACCCCGGCTGAGGATAAAATGGCAATATACCAAAGAAGCGAAAGCGATAAATATGTGACAACCATAGTGGAGATGCTCCGGCCGATGACCGAAAGAAAAATTTCAGACCTTCATCTTGTAGCCGGGGCTCCGCCGTGCTATAGAGTGGATACGGATTTAGAGCAGCAGGAACTTCCCAAGCTGACGCCCGGGAATCTTAATCATCTGCTTTCTGATGTATTATCGCTATCTGATTGGGAACGTTTGGATAAGGATATGGAGCTGGACTTCTCATACTCCATCCCCGGAGTGGCGCGGTACAGGGGAAACGTGATGAAGCAAAGGGGATCGTATGCTGCCGTATTTAGAGCGGTTCCTTATGAAACCCCCCAGTTCAATACCCTGGGTCTTCCGGCGCCCGTGCGGGACCTTTGTGATTTAAAGAGAGGTCTTGTCCTTGTTACAGGACCAACGGGGAGTGGTAAATCCACCACCCTGGCGGCCATGATAGATATTATAAACAGGACAAGGCGATTGAATATAGTTACCATTGAAGATCCCATTGAGTATCTTCACAGACATAAGAAGTCTACCGTCAGACAGAGGGAAATCGGCGCAGACACTATCTCTTTTTCAAAGGCTTTAAGGCATGTCCTGAGGCATGACCCGGATGTTATATTGATTGGTGAGATGAGGGATTTAGAAAGTATATCGATAGCACTGACCGCAGCAGAAACGGGGCATTTGGTTTTTTCTACTTTACACACGCAGACAGCCCCCCTTACCATAAACAGGATAATAGATGTATTTGGTGAGAATGAAAGAAAACAAATAAGGCAGCAGCTTGCTTCAACAATACAGGGAGTTGTGTCACAGCAGCTTATGACGAAAAAAGGCGGTGGACGGGTAGTTGCCACTGA
>JAUXBV010000203.1 GCA_030619215.1 Fibrobacterota bacterium
CTGCCCGGCCATGATAATAAATTGCCGGTTAATATCGCAGGCTGTTGGTTGACATAATTTGCATTAAATACGCTATCAACAATACGGGCACTTTCCAACTTGCCCTCTTCGCTCTCATACGTAAAATGGGTTGTAATAAAAACAACGGTTTCTATTTTGCCGGAGCCATTTGCAATAGCAGCTTCAGAAAACAATAACATTCGGTCACCTCCGAGAGTCATCGTGATCTCTTTAATATTAGAGAGTGGATATTTGCTCATCACAGCCTCACCATTTCTCATTGATCCCGGAGCTGCGTGGTGCACATTATCCAGGCCCGCTATGCTGCCAAGTTCAGTTGCGTGGTCTTCATACGATTCCTGCAGTCCCAGCAGATCCGGTGATTGTGCAGATATTACACGCCCAAGACGAGGAATATCTTCATCATCTGCCACGCCATCCGCACCTTTACCCCCGAAGATGTTATACGTCATCACTGTTAAGTTCACCTGGGCCATTACCGTGAAAGCGACAAGTACTACAATAACAAAAAAGTGTTTTACTGTTTCCATAATGTATTTCAATACCTTTTTATTTAAGAATAACAGGTTTGGTGAGATTTAAATCACCCCAGAGTTTCAAAATTACAACTCCTGATGCACACTCTTTTGTCAAAAGGATACTACTGTTTTTAGCACATACGTTACCACTCTGCAATAATGCTCCGTTAACTTTAAAGACCGAATAGAATGTCGTGTTATTGCTGAGTCCATTAATGACAATTCGATTATTTGATAACATTATATTATTTAATACAACGCCTTTACTGTTGTGTACCGGTTGAATAGAAGTATTTGCCAGCTCCTCTTCAATAGAAGCTTCAATATCGTCCATCTGTGTTTCAAATTGCAAAAAGCCGGTATTTAATTTAATTGAGCCATCTAACCCAATAACGAATCCACAGGTTGCCAACCCACTATATTTATTTTCCCAAATCATTGTCAAACTGTCAATAAGCGCATGGATTATGACCGTATCATCCGGGTTTGATACCAGCGGCTTTGTCACAATGTATTCCCGGTAAAACTCAAACAACGCGATCCGTTCTTCCATGGTTTTGGGCTGTTCTATATTCTCGAATTCAGGGTATTTCGGCATATACTCTCCGGCGTGCGCTTCGTGTATATACACCTCAAACATCAGGAATCTGGGGTGGTCTTTATACTTTTTGTAAAGGTCCTGCCGCTCCACGGTGCGGTTGAGAAAGGCCGGTCAACAGAAATTGCCGGAAATGAGGCAGATGACATAATCTCCCAGATAATCCGAAAGTGTCCATTCCTGCCGCGTGTCATAATTATACAGAGTAAAATCAGGAGCAGGCTGACCAAAGGTAAAAGTCAATGTGCAAAAGATTAAAAGCATGAATGCGTTTTTCATCTTTTTACCTCCATAGTTTAAAATAAAAAATTGTTTAAACAATGATTAATCTGAAATTTCACATGAATTATAAACCCTTATTTCACAATGATTACTTTATGCGACTGACTTAGGTTCCCTGCTGTCATCTTTACAAAATAGATGTCATTCGCCAATGAGCTCCCATCAAATGTCACATTGTATTCACCCTTCGAATGATATTTATTTACTAAGGAAGCAACTTCGCGACCACGTAAGTTATATACCTTTATTGAAACATTTGAAGATTGTTCAATATTATATAATATTTTGGCTGAAGAATTAGACCTGTTTTGATAAATCGACAGGGTGTTGTGTCTTTGGGAACTGCCCATTTTCGAGTTAATAGAGGTTTGCATGTCAATAGTGCCGTCAGTATAACCGATCCTACCTCCAACAACGGTCAAAACTGACTCTATATTCCTTATCTCCTCATCGGTGCATTGATTGTCGCCGATATACTCTTTATCAAGCACTGCAAAGTCAGCGTATTTATCAGGTTCGATCGAGCCCAGATCATCCTCCATCCAGAGAAACCAGGCGTTTGAGCGTGTGTATGCGATCAGGGCCTCCTCCCGGGAGACTTTCTGGTTCGGATTCAACATGCCTCCGCCAATATTTTTACCGGTAACGGCAACATACATTATGATAAAGGCCATATATGGCGAAACGATTTTAGCGTCTGTTCCAAGCCCCCACATTATTCCACTTTCTTGCGCGGTCTTAAAAGGCGGCCTGTCCTGGTTAGTCTGGTTATTGTATGCTATATGACCGACGTGCATTGCAAGAAACAGATTGAGCGCATTAGCTTGATTTACATCGCCTGTGGTCATATAGTCACAGTGGTGGATTGACCAGCGTAGCGGCTTAATGTCGTACTGAGCATCGATCTCCTCCCATATATCCATCACATCGGCATACTTTCCCGCATTCAGCATATGCTCGGCTATTGGCCACCTTACTTCCGCCGGCGCCTCCATTAATGATTTGTATACCTGCAGGTCTTCTATGGTTGGATTCCAGCCGCCCATATCGTAGGTCGGCCCGTAGAGCCTCTCTGCAAAAGTCTGATAGCGGAAATAATCACCTTTTTCAAGGGGCCCCCAGTTCAATATTTTGTCTTTCATCATTTCGGCACTAGTGGGATCGTTGGCTGATGAAATAATATGGTGAAATAAGCGAACGTTCGACCAACCACCGTTATCTTTCACATACTCTTCCGCCCAGTCTGAAAAATCATTATTAAAACGTAAGGCACCCATATTCATAACGGTGGTGATGCCTGCCCTATTATAATCCTCGTTCATCTTTGCCAAATATTCTGTCTTCCAGCTCTCCTTGGTGTACTCGGGCAGGGCTAATCTGACAAGCTCTGGAAGACCCTCGTCGCTGCCCCCTGAAGAAATGTAGCCTGTGGAGGTATTGACAGTCTCATTCGGGTCGGTCTGCACCACATTGGCTACAGCATCAAGGGCCAGACTGTTGGCGTAGCCTCCTGAAAACCCATACTGAATGAATACGGGGTTATTCGGCGCATAGCCATCCAGCTCAGACTTACTGAATTCTGTTTTGGAGTCGGTGAATTGTCTGATATTCCATCCGCCAATGGACATCACCCATACTCCGGGCCCGACTGAGGCGATTTTTGCTTTGAGCAATTCCACGGCTTCCGCACGGGTTTGAACGCCATCGAAAAACACCTCCCATTTCCAATACGGGGAGCTGCGGAGAAAATGAACGTGATTGTCGATAATGCCGGGGATGACCGTTCTGCCCTGGAGATCAATTATCTGAGTGCTTGGTCCGCTCAGAAGGTCGATGTCCGCGTTAGTGCCGACTCCGGTAAAGCGGTCACCTTTAAACGCAAATGCTTCAGCAATGGAAAAATTTTCATCAACAGTTAAAATGTTCCCGTTTTTAAATATGTAATCTGCCGGGTCTTGAGCCTGTACGGATTTGATCCCATGCAAAGCAAGGATAAATATTGATGCAAAGATTGATACGTGCAGTATTTTGGATAAGTATTTCATCGTGATCCTCCTTTTATCGTTAGGAAAATGACATCTATTTATTTGGAAGAAATTCTTCCATTGATTCATGCTTGGGATAAATCCTACTAACCCCTGTTAGCTCAAATAGTTCTCCAATATCCTCTTTTGGAGAAATAATCACCAGGTCACATTTATTCACCGGAATTTGTTCTTTAAGGGAATTAAAAACATCAATAAAAGCTGAAGAAATCATAGTGGCCTGATAAAAATCAACGACAAAGCACCTGCTACTTTTATTTTTTTCCTTAATGATTTCATCAATTGCATTCTGTAGCGCCTTATATGACGAAGCTAATACCGGGCTATTAACAACACATCTTGAATAAGAATTATCTTTTTCTATTTTAATTGAAATATTATCATCCATAGAATAATCCCTCCCTAAAATGAGAAAGTTGTTAAACAGCGTCTATTATTTAACTAAATTGATATGTTTACTACTAAACATACCATCAACTTCAACTCGAACAACATACACTCCGCATGGTACCCCGTCTGTCTTCCACGTCAGGTGGCTGTGCTTAACATTTTTGCTGAATAGCTCCTTCCCGTCAATAGAAAATATCTTTACCTGGGCATTGTTTTTCGGGTTATCAAAGTAAATATTTATTTTTATATTAAAGGGGTTTGGAGAAATATGTAGTCCTATTTCGTTTTTAACAACACTTTCATGCTTTACCACGACCCAGGGATCCAGCTCGATTGGGTCTCCCGGCGTCAAATCATGGCCTGCCAGCCCCGGATAATCCGGTGCGTACCGGTAGCATCTGAAGGCTCCATTTGTGGGCTGACCATTTCCATCGACTGGTATGGGATCACCCTGGGAGAGAGGGCCATTGTTAGTAACCGGATTGACATATTCCCACACTATTTCATTATCCGGTGTTATCTCGAAGAAACGGCCTTCTGGGCCACTACAGATAATTGTATTCCCGTTAGCAAGACGCTGTGCACCGGAAATCCGTACGGCATAAAAATCCGCCGGATTATCAGCAACATACAACCATTCCTGTTCATCAGGGCCAAAGGCTGAGTTGGCTTGCAGGAGGTAGCTACCATTGTTATCAACCGGAGGAACTATCTCATCAATACTCGAATAATTCCCTCCCACTCGTCCCACTCCATTATTAAAAACCAGTATGTTCCCCGCACCTGGAAGGCCTGATTCGATCCAGTGGGCATCATGTTGAAGGAAAAATTTCCGGTCACTTGAGGTTCCCATGCCATATACAATTGGATTTCCCCACCTGTAGAGAATATCGCCGCCTTTGCCATACGTTCCGCCGCTATGTCCTGCTGCTTCTTCTGTGGTAGTACTGTGGTCAATCACAAAGATTTCATTCATATCATGAAGGGTGATCAGAACCTGGTCAAATTCTTCGTTATAATCTATCGCATTGGTATGATTCCAGTCAGCATCGGCCTTGTTTGAACTCGTCTCATAATTGACATCTAATAACTCAGGGTGCTCTTTTACAACTCCATAGTTATCCTTTTGAGAATCATAATCCTGAACCAGGTGATCCCAGATGTGCCATTCCCATACTATTGTACCTCCGGTTGCACCATTCGGTTGCACTTCAATAATATGATCCGGCCAGAGCTCGTTATCAAGAAGCATTGATGGGTCACGCCCCGCATCTATACACTCAGTCCGATCTTTTAATTCCCAGGCAATCATAAGAACATTGCCATTAGGCAGCATCTCCACGTCGTGATGCTGACAATATTGGTCGCTTGAATATTCATATTCCCAGACAACGGTACCATCCCACTCCATAATTTGCACTCTTCCACCAGATCCGCCTGCCAATTTAAACTTCTGATTATTCATATTAAGGGTACGAAGTAGCTTTCCATTTTCAAGTAGGTATGCTGACAATCCGGGAGTGTAATCACTCTCCCATTTCTGCACAAGCCTTCCCTGCATATCAATCAAATAGGTAGTCTTATAACGTGTGGGTGCAAAAAACGTATACCCCTGAAATGCTCCTGCTTCATTAGTGAACAACCCGACAGTCTGATCCTGAGAAAAGGTACACATGCTCATAATTAAGAGTAAAGCTATCGCTATACAGACATTTTTATTCATATCTGTTTCCTTTGTAAAAATTATTATTCTATTACCTTATGGGTCCTGCAGCTCCTGCCAATTACTTTCTGCAGAATAGGTGTCCAGCCAGATTTTAATTGGCGGCGCCACATCATGCAGTCTATTATGCACGACCGATAAATACTCAAGCTTTTTCAAGCCCGGTATAGTTGATGGTAAATATGCCAACTTATTATAACCCAAATTAAGGTGCATCAAATGCGTAAGGTTTCCTATGGTTTGCGGAAGCCCGGTCAGGTTATTTCTCAGCAAAGACAAATAAGTAAGAGAAGAAATCGCACCGATTGATTCAGGAAGAGAGTCGAGGCTGTTATCTTGTAGCCGAAGAAGCCGCAGTCGTAATTTACTGACAATAGAAGGTAAAACAACTATACCGCGATTTGCCAGGTCGAGCTCATAAATCCGCCCGTTTACCGTACTGGTAACAGACGAGACAGGGATATCATTAAGAGCGTTTGAATCAAGAATAGTCCTGACTGCAAGTGTGTCACGCCAGAAAGCAAACGGGAGAAGAAATGTGCCGGCATCACGGTTTTCCGCCGGGTCAACAGTAATAGTATCGGCCTCGAGTATACCATGTGACGGATTGCCGCTTATTACCCGGATTATATGAGTACCGGCAGGCAGCCCGCCAAAAACAAACTCACCGGTTGTATCCACTAACTGCACCCTGTCAATACCATAAATCTGTATATAGATATTTTCTGAAATCGGGATGCTTTCTCTGTCCACTATACCATAAAAACCTGCTGATGGCTGTAATTGTATTGTGTCAAGGTTAACCTTTCCAGGGATAAAAGTATTTATATTGCACCTGACAAGAACCGCATTCCTATATTCGTGGTTAATTTCGATGATATAACTACCGGTATCAACAGAATCAATAATAAAGCTCCCGATAGAATTAGTAACTACATCCGGAACTCTTTCTGTTTGAA
>JAUXBV010000404.1 GCA_030619215.1 Fibrobacterota bacterium
CAATGAGATAGAATGGTAAGGTGATAGAATGGTAAGGTGATAGAATGGTTAAGTGACCGCGTATTTTTGAATCCTGCTACGATTACCGTAACTTTGATATAAAGACATCGGGGAAATTCATCTCCCGTGCAACATCCATTATCTTAACAATCTTATCGTAAAGCACACTATTCTCTGCTGCAATAATAATTTTATCCGAATCATCTACATCCGGCCATTTATGCCGCAGATATCTCTATTTTAGCAGTATGTGCACTGAAAATGGCAAAAAAGAAATGTTAATAAAATGTAACTATATAAATATCAATGAATTATATTATTTAATGTGCACTAGTAGTGCACAAAAAATGGTGGACGACTTAAATATTCGTAGAAGTTTGTTGAGAAAATATATACATTTCTGTAGGGATATATTATTACCTCAGTGGTTTTGTTTTAAAAAAAACCATGAATTATTATCGTCCTCCTTCTCGTTGTCGGATTGTTATTGGTTTACAAAACACAAAGCAGTTACGTGATATGGATAAAAAATTAAATATCTATGGGTATGTGGATTACCGGGTTTTTTTAAAGGATTACTATAATCTGCAGAAAAAACAGACACGGTATTTCTCCTATCGGTACTTTTCAAATAAAGCCGGTTTCTCTTCGCATAATGTTCTTAAGCAAGTTATTAATGGGGATCGAAATATAGCGGTTAAGAGCATTCCGAAGTTTTGCAGCGCTTTAAATATTACTTCACGGGAATGCGACTATTTCAGGTTAATGGTTCTTTTCAATCAGTCAAAAAGTGAAGATGAGAAAAATGAATTGTTCAGGGAAATGTTTCGCTATAAGCAGACTTCTAAGGCAAAAAAGCTCAGTGAGATGCAATATAAAATGTATAGTGAGTGGTTTCATTCAGTCATTCGGGAGCTGGTATCTTTTAAAGATTTTGAAGAAGACTATAGTGCAATTGCAAAATCTTTCACCCCTTTAATTACCCCGGGACAAGTAAAGAAATCACTTCAGCTTCTTAAAGATACCGGTATAATAAAGAAAAATAAAAGTGGAAAATGGGTGCAATGTGATCCTATAATTAAAACAGCGCCCGAAATTGAGTCCTTATCTATCAGGAACCATAATCGAAAAATGATACAGCTTGCGGAAGACGCGATTGTAAAGGTAAAGCCTGAAAGCAGAGAGATAAGCGGCATGACTCTTGGGATCTCCAAGAAAGCTTTTAAAGAGATAAAGAAAAAAATACAGAATTTTAAGGATGATATTCTCAGTGATGTTCTTGCAGACTCTTCGGAATCTGAAGAGGTATACCAGCTCAATTTTCAGTTGTTTCCTCTGGTGAAGAATGGTCGGCAAGGGGGGGAGGGGTAAACATGTTGTTTCATAGAAAGAATGTATTAAAATACCTATGTTTATTTTGGGCATTGTTGTATATGTCCTGTTCCATAGGTGATGTCGCGGGTACCGGCTCAAGTACCGGCAACGCTAAAGTAGTAGGCAAGGTATTGGACAAGTACTGCAATCCCGCACAAAATGCTTTTGTGTACCTTGTTCCCGTGTCGTATAACCCGGTTGTGGAGGAATCGTTTCCTGATTCCCTGATTGATACAACTGACGAAGATGGAAATTATGATTTCCCGATTTCAGGCAGTGGGAAAACGTATAACCTTTTTGCTGTGCACGGCGAGAACAGAACCCAGCTATTCCACGGAGGCATTACAACCACGGGGGATATTGTAGCAGTTCCAACAAAAAAGCTTCACACCCCGGGAATAATTAAAGCAATATTGCCGGATAGTATAGATACTACAGATGGATATGTTTATATACCGGGTACCCGCGAGCATATTGGAACTGCGGGAAATGTAATATTTAATGCCGGCAATTATATTCTTTGCATAGATGACATACCGCCTGCTACATTTAATTCTCTGTACTACGCAAGGCACAGCGATCCGTTTGATACCTTCCAGGTTGCAGACAGCTCGTATACCGTCCCAATCAATGACACCGTTACGGTAGGATCCTATAAATTAGGCCTTGTTTACAATTGTTATAATTCCGGATTGCCGAATAACGGTATCTGGTCTGTTGCTATTGACAAGGACGGCAGCAAGTGGTTTGGAACCTATAGCGGAGAGGTGGCCCATTTCAATGGAGCAGAATGGGTAATTTATGATTTAACGTATATCGGAGTGAGAGAAATACTCTGTATTGCGGTTGATAATTATGGAACAAAGTGGTTCGGCGCCCATGATGCATTGGTAAAGTTTGACGGGGCATACTGGCAGGTTTATGATCGAGTCAATTCGGATTTTCCCGGCGGCTCAATTTATACAATTGCTGTTGACAGGGACAATGTTCTTTGGATGACCACCTATAGAGTAGGAGTCGTTAAATTTGATGGAATGAACTGGACTATTTACGACTATTTCAATTCAGGTATTCCAAGCAGCTACGTTTATGATATTGCAATAGATAATGATAACAACAAGTGGATTGCAACACAGTTTGGCGTAGCAAAGTTTGATGATATAACGTGGACTAAATATAATAGCTTTAACTCGCCCATACCCTGTGATACGGTTTTTTCAATAGGGATAGATCTCGAAGGAAATAAATGGTTCGGAACATTTCGCGGGGAAGCGGTAAAGTTTGACGACACCAATTGGGAAATTTACAATAGGTGGAACTCGACACTTCCCGGATATCCGGTGCATACAATTGTCGTAGATCAGGAAAATGCCGCATGGTTTGGTACAGAGCAGGGGCATTTAGTAAAATATGATAATGGAGAATGGCTGGTATATTGTTCGTCAAATTCCAATATTCCGCACTTTGCCGACCATTTATATAAAATTGCCGTTGATAATTTGAATAATAAGTGGGTTACTATGAATGGCGGTGGTGTTATCGTGTTTGGTTCGGGATTGGAGTTGAAAAAATAAATTGCAAATATAAATGCAGCTTATAAAGCTGCAGGAGCCGGCAGGCAAAACCTATCTCCCCCTCCCCATTTGCCTGCTGGCCTTTTAAAAAGTGTATGCTGTAAAGTGTACACTTTTTTAATTATTCACTACTATTCTTATAGGAATTCCGGCGCCTTAATTTTTCCAATAGAGTAAAATTTAATATACAACATATCGTTTTTCGTTTGTTTTCGAACCCTATATGTAGTATATTACATTGGGATTAATCCTAGTCATCATCATTTAAAAAGGAGGTTGACTAATGGCAACGAAGAAGAAGGTTGCAAAGAAAAAAGTTGCGAAGAAGAAAGTTGCGAAGAAAAAGGTTGCGAAGAAAAAGGTTGCAAAGAAGAAAGTCGCTACTAAAAAAACCAAAAAGAAAGCCGTGAAGAAGGCTGTAAAGAAAAAGAAGAAGGTTGCCAAGAAGAAGTAGCAGACTGTTTGTAAACTAGCTTCGACGGTTGTAAAAAGTGAAGGAATAGTACACGTTCTTTCACTTTTTCTATTTCACAAGGCTCATTAGATTCTCTGTCTGAATTATCTACCCCCTGAAGGGGACTTCGCGTTTTTTGCGTAGATAATTCAGGCTTAGAGAATCTTATCCAGCTCTGCTGGGTTAGTTATTAATTCATGGGGGTGGTCTTTGGTATAATATCCAGGCTTGTATATTACTTGGTATACATATAAGTATATGAACCAAACGATGCCCAGTTAAACTTATAGTTGAGCGGTGGAAGTTCTCCAAAGAGCTGAAGATACGTTTTAAATATTTGCAGTTGACATAGATATGCTTCTTTCTTATCTTTTGCATCGCACCAGCTTACCTGAAGTTGCTCAACGCTCACATTCAACCGTTTTAGTATACCCATTGTTCCCAGGCGCCAGCCGGTCATGTGGCCGCCGGTACCTAAATGAGAAGCGCATTTTTTAAAATTATAAATTCGTAGTTGTAAATTATCAGCATCTCCAATATCGAGGACACCATACGGGTCCTTTTCAAGAAGGCGATTCAGCCCATGGTCCTTTGGGAGTCCAATAACATAAGCACCGGGTTTGATAGGCATCTCTAAAATTTTACTATCCGTTATACTCTGCCATGGCCCCCAAGTATTGCCATCAGAAAATTGCCACTTTTGCCACTGTTCTAAAAGGTCTTTGATTTCCATATCCATATATCAAAATAGTTTTAATGAGTACGAAACATGTAGGATATATGTAATA
>JAUXBV010000368.1 GCA_030619215.1 Fibrobacterota bacterium
ATCAACATTTAAAATCATTACCACAGCAGCCACTCTACAGGAAGGTATAAAAAACGAAAAAGATGTTATTAACGGGAATCAGGGAAAATATAAAATTTATGATCAGGTTATATGCGATTATAAGCCTTTCGGGGATTTGACCTTTACGGAAGCACTCAGTTTATCCAGCAATGTCTGTTATGCAAAGATTGCCACTGAGCTTGGCAACAAGCGCCTCTATAAATACACCAGGAATTTTGGTTTCGGTGGAATCTCCGGCATTGAGCTGCCCGGGGAAGAGGCGGGGATTGTACACCCGGTGGATAAGTGGTCCGGCAGAACGCTGGTAACCATGGCTATAGGGCAGGAATTATCGGTAACACTTCTTCAGATGATGGTTGCATTTTCAGCTGTTGCGAATGGGGGAATTCTTATAGAGCCCCGCATAATTCAACAGATCGTTGACCCGGATGGTTCCGTTGAAAAAGAAAAGGTTTTAAGAGCCAAACGCCGCGTGATTTCGGAGGATGTGGCGCTTCGGTTGCGAAGAATGATGAAGAAAGTTGTCAGCAACGGAACAGCCAGAAGAGTTGCCTTACCGGGCCTGTCCATTGCGGGTAAAACAGGAACGAGCCAGAAAATAGATAAGGAGGCCGGTACCTACTCCGACAGTAAAGTATGGGCCTCCTTTATTGGTTTTACGCCGGTAGAGAAGCCTGTTCTTGTCTGTGGTGTGGTTATTGATGAACCGGCAAACGGTGAAGTCGGCGGTGTTGCTGCGGGGCCGGCATTCCGCCGGATACTTCAACGGATAATCAGCCGCCCTGACCTGGAATATGCTGAGAAGCTTATCAATGCCGATGCTGTTGACAGTGGCGAAACCCTGGAAAACAGAGAGCCCTATACTCCCCGGAGAAGGTTGCCTTATATATGCGGTATGAACAGAGGTTCTGTTGTGAACTTTCTTACCGCTGAGAACATACCGTTCGAGATTGTCGGCACCGGCAATCGAATTGCCTACCAGGCTCCTCCTCCGGGCAAAGCATTTACAGGTGATACAAAGTTGATTTTATATACACACGAAGGTGATGAAAAGGAAGCGGATACACATACTGTTGCCCGGCGGGTTCGTGTGCCAAAATGCGTCGGTAAAGATCTTCGTGACGCTATTAACGCCCTTAATCTCAAAGGGCTTGTACCCTATGTCAAAGGTACCGGCGTTGTGCGGAAACAGAAACCGGCCTTTGGCGTGATAACGCAGAGTGCGGTAACCTGTACCCTGGTTTGCTCATTTGAAGGATGATTAATATGTAGTAGTATAACAATTAGTAAAAGAGAAAGGAAAGAGCTTATGTCAGATCCCTTTCGCGAGTATATCGAAGCAGAAGTAGATGAAATTATGAACTCTATGGATGAGAGGTGCCGTCTGGATCCGGAATTGTGCCGTAAAAATGCAATTGAATGGATCGAGAAAAATGCCGAATTTTTTCGCAGGCAATGGAATGAGAAAAAAAAATTGCAAAACGCTTAATATTAAAAAGGATTACAGGGAATTTAAAGGAGAGCCGGGGTTTTAACCGGTAATTATAGAAATTTATTAGCGAATTAAAATAAATCCAAAATCTAAAAACTCGTGTCCTCTGAAGCATTAGCGAAAGAGGAAAAATTTAAAATTTAAAAT
Source organism: Fibrobacterota bacterium (assembly GCA_030619215.1). GTDB lineage: Bacteria > Fibrobacterota > Chitinivibrionia > Chitinivibrionales > JANQEN01 > JAUXBV01. The sequence goes on from JAUXBV010000368.1 coordinate 1,661, forward strand.
AGCGTATGAAATGGCTTGAGTTAATAGAATCGTTTGAGATTAAAAATCGGGGAGGCGAGGGCAATCCTGAAGTCTCTGATATTATATATGACTCGCGCCTTGTAACAAGGGGATCCGTTTTTGTGGCAATCCCCGGATTCAACGTTCAGGGAGATGAATTTATAAATGGCGCACTAAAAAAAGGTGCGGTTGCCGTTATTTCGGAAAACAGGCAGCCTGATTGCACAGTACCCTGGATACAGGTATCAGGTACACGCCGCATGCTGGGTACTTTTGCGGGAAAGCTATGGAATATCAATTTTGACGCCATGGTTACAGTGGGTATTACAGGGACCAATGGGAAGACAACAACAACCGGGTTTTACTATAACCTGTATAAGCATATATACGGCAGTAAAGCGTCATGGATGTTCAGCACCGTTATCTACGAATTGGGAGACCGGACTGAGGATGCTTTGCGTACTACTCCTGAGGCATCGGATCTATTACGGTTTATTGGAACCGCAGAGGAGAAGCCGAAAGCCCTTACTATGGAGGTTTCTTCACATGCACTTGAGCTGCATCGGGTAGAGGGTTTTTTGTTTGACATCGCAGTGTGGACAAACCTGAGCCAGGACCATCTTGATTTCCATGGCAATATGGATACCTACTATAATGCAAAGAAAAAACTGTTTCAGAATAACATCAAGAGTAATGGAATTGCAGTTATTAATATTGACGATAAGTGGGGCAAAAAGCTCGTTGCTGATATGTCAGGCATAAAACAGGTCACTTATGGATTCTCTGATGATGCAGACTTAAAAATCGTTAGCTCAAAAACAGAATGGTCCGGCACAGAGATCGATGTGACTTTCAAAGAAAAGCAGATGCATTTCAGGTCGCACCTAGCCGGTTTTTTCAATGTATACAATATGGCCGCTTTGGTAACCGGCGCTGCAAGTACGGGTGTTTCCGAAGCTGATGTACAGAAGTGTTTTGATAGCACAAAGTCGATTCCGGGAAGAATGGAGCGTGTTGATATTCCTGCGGAATTTTCCGTGATTGTTGATTATGCCCATACTCCTGATGCGCTTGAGAGCGTCCTTTTTACCGCCGGTAAACTTACCTCGGAAAGAGTTATCTGTGTTTTCGGCTGCGGCGGCGAGCGTGATAAAGTAAAGAGGCCTCTCATGGGAGATGTGGCAGCCCATAACTGTGATGAGTCTATTGTTACAACAGATAATCCGAGATCGGAAAAGCCGCAGAAAATAATTGATGACATCCTGGATGGAATGCCTCTCGATTTCCCGCATTATGTAATCCCGGACAGAAGGAAGGCAATAAAAAAAGCGCTTCAGATTGCAAGGAAAGGTGACAGTGTTATTATCGCAGGTAAGGGGCACGAGCCGTATCAGGAAATAAACGGAGTGCGGCATCATTTTGATGACCGTGAAGTTGTTATTGAAGTATACAAAGAAATGGAGCCCGTTTCTGAAAAAAAATAAAAAAGCAGTATCACCGTTAACCATTCAACACCTTATTGAGTGGGGAAAAGCTGAAACCGGTATGTCATTGTCATATCAAAGCAGGCATATCGGTAATGTATGGATGGACTCCAGAAAGGTTGCAAAAGGCGATGTGTTCCTTGCATTGAAGGGTGATGGTGATGACGGCCATAACTATGTGTCAACAGCTCTTAAATCAGGTGCTGTTGCCGCTATTGTATCAGGGAGTAAAGCTAAAAATTATTCTGCAGGAGAACAGAAGAAATTGATCAAAGTGAATAATCCCCTGCGGGCTGTACAGAGAATGGCTGCTGAGTATAGAAAGAAACTGGATATTCCGCTCTTTATCGCAGTGACCGGTTCGAGTGGGAAGACAACAACACGACAGTTTATATACGCAGTTCTTTCCGCCGGTTTTAAGGTCGGTACAACAATCGGAAACTGGAACAATCACATTGGCGTGCCTCTGTGCCTGTTACGCCTTCGTGGCAGTGAAGATATGGCGGTTTTGGAATTCGGCGCAAATCATAAAAATGAGATAAGCGCCTTAACGCGGATCGTAAAACCTGACATTGGCGTGATAACGAATATCGGCTATGCCCATATCGGCTACTTCGGGTCTCTTAATGCCACTACTGAGGTAAAATTCGAGATCGTTAAAGGTATTAATAAAAAAAGTGGATTGTTACTACTCAATGGCGATGATCCCAAGCTTGTTAAAAAGAATAAAGAATATGGCTATAATGCGGTTTATTATGGGACTTCCATGAATTGCCTGGTGCATGCGGAGGCGATAAAAATAGTTTCGAATAAAGAGACAGTATTCATTGTAAATGGGTATAAATACAGGCTCTCGATGATTGGCAGGCATTTCGTCTATTGTGCGCTCCCTGCGATCTTTCTCGCTCTTCAGTTGGGGCTGTCAGAGGATGTTATTGCAAAAGCACTGTATTCAATTAAGCCAGACCCGATGCGCGGAAGAGTGAGTAAAAAAAGGGGAGTGACCTTTATTGTTGACTGCTATAATGCTAATCCATCGTCGATGAAGGCAGGTATCACCCTTCTGCAGGATGTAGCCGGCAGAAAAAGCAAGTGCGCAGTAGCAGGGGATATGCTGGAGCTGGGAAAACACTCGAAGCATCTCCACCGGCAGCTGGGAAAACAGCTTGTTGATGCGGGTGTTGTAAAAATAGTTGCAGTGGGTGAGTTTGCTGAATTCGTGGCGGATGGTGCTATAAAGCAGGGAATGAAGGCTTCACAGGTCTTTTGTACTCCTGATGCAAAAAGTGCGGTTCATTGTGCCCGTAAAGTTCTCAAACGGGGAGATAATGTATTGCTAAAGGGCTCCAGAG
>JAUXBV010000515.1 GCA_030619215.1 Fibrobacterota bacterium
TACAATGTGGCGTTGGCAGAACCGGAACGTTATGGAATTATGAGCAACATAAAGTGACACCGGACATCATGACTGTTGCTAAACCGATCGGCGGCGGCCTTCCTCTCGGAGCTGTGGTCTGTACAAATAAAATCGCGGATGTAATAAAGCCGGGTGATCATGGATCAACATTCGGTGGTAATCCCCTTGCATGTGCTCTCGGGTGCGTTGTGCTCAACACTGTTTCTAAAAAATCCTTTCTTAACAATGTAAAGTCCAAAGGTTCATATCTCAGGAATAAACTATTAAAGATTACCCATAAAAATGAATCCGTTACCACTGTTCCGGGTACCGGACTTATGCTAGGCGTCAGGTTTAAAAATGACCCCACCAATATTATCTCTTCATGTAAGAAAAACGGCTTACTTGTTATTAAAGCTGGAAATAATACGGTTCGCTTTATGCCCCCGCTTACCGTTACCAAAAAGGAAATAGATAACGCTGTGACAATTTTTGAAAAAGCTTTAAAAAGCTAGGTTAACTATAACTGAATAAACCTGATTAGTGTCTGTCCGAAAACCAGGTAAAACTGTCATTTCGACCGTAGGGAGAAATCTTTCTTTTCTAAGAATCAACAACTTACAGATTTCTCCCTTCGGTCGAAATGACAAAATGATGTGTTTCCGGTCATACACTAATTATAGTACATAGTACACCCGCTAAAAAAATCAAATCTATTTATTAACCACCTTTTACCTTTATATATTTTCTACCTGCTTTAGTTACATTATGTTGTACTTTAGTGTAATGTCAACATTTTGAGATGAAAGGACAATACAAATGGAGAAATGCGTGCTTGCCTACTCAGGAGGCCTTGACACATCAATCATGATCAAATGGATCAAGGACATGCACAACTGTGAAGTTATCTGCATGTGCGCCGACCTCGGCCAGGAAGAAGAGCTTGAAGGGCTCAGGGAAAAAGCTCTGCAGACCGGTGCGTCGAAGATGTACATTGAAGACCTGCAGGAAGAATTTATTACGGACTATATCTATCCGACCATGCGTGCAGGCGCGATATATGAAAAAAAATACCTTCTCGGCACCAGCTTCGGCAGGCCGCTTATTGCTAAGAGGCAGATAGAAATTGCCCGCAGGGAAGGAGCGACAATGGTTGCCCACGGCGGGACAGGCAAAGGAAATGACCAGATACGCTTTGAGCTCACCTACATGGCACTTGCACCATACCTGAAGATCGTTGCCCCCTGGAAAGACGAGCGCTGGACACTTACTTCACGCGAAGACTGTATTGCCTATGCAAAAGAGAACAATATTCCAATCGTGCAATCGGAAAAACGCATCTATTCCGAAGACCGCAACATCTGGCACATCAGCCATGAAGGTGGTGATCTGGAGAATCCGGCACACCCGCCAAAGGACTCGATATATGCCATTACTGACCTGCTTGCAAATACTCCGGATGAACCAGATTATGTTGAAATTGAGTTCAATAAAGGAATACCCTTTTCAGTTAACGGAAAACACCTCTCCCCTATCGATCTGCTTACCAAGTTGAACCGCCTGGGCAGCAGGCACGCTATCGGGCAGGTTGACATGGTGGAGAACCGCATGTTCGGTATAAAATCACGGGGAATTTACGAAACACCGGGCGGCACTATTTTATATAATGCCCACAGGGAGCTGGAGTATCTCGTCCTTGACCGGGATACCTTTCACTATAAAGAGATCTTTGCGCTGAAATATGCCGAACTGGTCTATGACGGCAAGTGGTTTACACCTCTGAGAAAGGCAATGGATGCATTTGTCGACTCCACACAGGAAAATGTAACCGGTAAGGTAAGGCTTAAGCTATATAAAGGTAATGTCATCCCCGCAGGCTCGGAGGCCGAGAGGTCGCTTTACTTTGAGGACCTTGCATCATTTAATGTAACCGACCTGTTCGACCAGAAGGATGCTGCTGGTTTTATACGGGTATTCGGCCTTCCTCTGCGGGTCCAGGGAATGGTTGACAAAATAAACAGTGGCAGGAAAAACAATACATAACAGTATATTTAAAACTCTATGCCGTTACAAAACAAAAATAGCATAACAGCGGTAATCGCAGCCGGTGGTATGGGAAAACGCCTCGGCAAGGAAGAGCCCAAGGCACTTATACAACTGGCAGGGAAACCTCTCTTTGTTTATTCATTAGAGGTATTTGATAAGCAGCCTGCTGTTTCTGAGATTGTGCTTGTTGTTCCGGAAGATTCGGTTGACAAAACAAAGGATATTATAAATAAACTTGATACCTCGAAAAAGGTAACTGTTGTAGCTGGAGGTAAAGAACGGTGGCAGTCCGTAAAAAAAGGCGTTGAGGCCACAGACGAATCTTTGGAATGGATTATAACTCATGATGCTGCACGCCCCTTTGTAACAAAAGAGGTAATCGACTCGCTTCTTGAAAAACGCTCAACATATAAATGCGCCATTACAGCAACCCCTGTTGAAGACACTATCAGGCGCTTTGAAAATGACAGATGCATAGCAACTATCGACCGTTCGTTGCTTATCCGTGTGGGCACTCCTCAACTGTTTCACCGCGAATCTCTGCTCAAAGCCTTTGTCCATGCAGAATCCATGACTCCCCCGCCTACTGACGAAGCAATGCTTATGGAGAAATACGGTATAGAAGTTGGCTTTGCCTGGGGAGATCCTATGAATTTTAAAATTACAACCCGGAGCGACCTTAACCTGGCAGAAGCAATTCTTTTGCAGCGGAACAGATGAACCATGAATAAACTACAAACCCGTACAAAACGTAAATATCATCCCAAATCAGAAAAATCATCAACCGGCCTGATCGTTGCATTGCTTACCCAATATAACAACAAAAACGGAATTGGAACCACACTAGTAAAAAACGACATGAAAAATTCCTGTATCCAAATCTACTCGTTCTGTATTATATTATTACCCATCTTTTTCAAAGCATCCGGGCTCTAACCCAGCAGAACTGGATACCCTTTCTCATATCTGTAAAGTTTAAAAATTATCTATAACTCTATCCTCTTATAAGGAGAAATAATGAACAGAGATCTTTGGGAATTAGTGAAAGCATTCATAGAAGCCGCCCTCTCCACTGAAGATATCTACACCATCTATTCAGAAGAATTAAAGGCCCGCTTCGGCCTCAGCTACAAATTTTATAATGACATGAAAATATTTGCAAAAGAGGATAGGGTTGATTTCGAATTTGAAAGCCCCAGCTATAAACCTGATATGCCCTCAATAGGATTTGATATTATCTTTAAAAAAATTACCGTAAAAGAATAGAGTAAAAAAGGAAAGGTCCGGGCGGGACGGGGAATCGGCGGGGAATAACGGGACGGTGGTTTTTTAACAGTTTAA
>JAUXBV010000086.1 GCA_030619215.1 Fibrobacterota bacterium
ACTCTCCAGCCTCTCCTTGTTGTCTACGACTACCGCCCGCGTGCTGTCAATCGATAAAATAAGCATTTTATCATACTGTTTAAGCTCCTGAAAATACTTTACCCGCGTTAGCATATCCGAGATATTTCCGGAAGTAAGTATTATCTCGACAAGCTCCGGCTTTCCCGTTTTATAGATATCGCGCAGCCGCTTCTTCATCTTCGCTTCCCTCCTGGAAAGCGCATCCGAAACAATCACCAGCGAATCTTTCAATACATCTATATGCACCGTCAACCCGGCAATCCTCTCCGTTATCTTCCCAAGGTATGCATTCGACACCTCAATGTTCTTCTCCAGCGCCTGAAGCTGCTCAAGGTACGCCCCCTCTTTCTTTTCAAGCTCCTTTACCCTTCTCCTTCCACGCTCAAGCTCGTTTTTAATGGAATCCACGGCAGCGCTTTTTTCTTTTATGCTTTTGTCAAACTGCTGAATCATGCCTTTTTCAGCATCCTGGGCAAAAAGAAAAGAGTGCCATACAATAAATGCTAATGGAATTACATTAAAAACCTTCGAACAGCGCTCGTGCTTCCTATCCATCCGAATAGTACCCCAACTGAAAATATTGCGGGAAAGAAATACCATTCTCCCCAGTATAAAGAAAAACGATAAAGGAACAGCTTTAAAATCGAAAGGCTTAAAATAGCTAAAATACCACCTATCATACCCTGCAGAATTCCCTCCAGAACAAAGGGGGTCTTTATGAAAAAATCGGTAGCGCCGACATACTGCATGTTTACTATAAGGTCCTTCCGGGCATATATGGTCAGCTTAACCGTATTTGCAATCATGAAATGGAGGGCAAATAACAGCACAACGACAATAATAGAAGCCCCCCAGATAAAAATCTTATTAAACCTCTTCAACACCGAAAGTAACTCGTATGAATAATTAACACCCTCAATGCCCTCAAACCTCTGCAGTTTACTTTTCAAAGTACCCACGGCATCCGCATAGATAAGCTTCCTGTTGAGCGTTATGTCAAGCCTTGCCGGAAGCGGATTCTCGTTTACCGCATCAAGCATCTCCGGGCCGTAATTCTTTTCAAACTCCTCCCACGCCTCATCCTTGCCAACCATATATACCGAATCCACCTCTTCAAACAGATTTATCCCCAGTATCAGGCTGTCACACTTTATAGAATCCTCATATAACTCATCCTCCAGGTATACAATCACATTTGCCTTTTTTGAGGTATTGTCCAGCCACCGGCGAACGCTCAACCCTCCCACAATTATACACCCCAGAAAAAAGAGGGTGATTGCAATGGTGATAATCGAAACAAAGGTCATCAGCTTTGCCTGGAGAAAGCCCCTGAAGGTTTCTTTTATGAAGTAAATTAGTGTTCCCATAGTTTTTATATCAAAAATATTGTAATATCGTTTAATATCTATTTAACTATTATAATTACAGGTTAAGTTACAAAATAAATTCTAACGCATAGTATTGAAATCTGAAATAGAGGTATTCTCGACAAGGTGTGAATATGCTGAAGAAATATTAGCTTAAAAAATTTTTATAAGTTTAAATAAATGCTTTGATTCTTATAAGCCGCTCTCAGATTTATAATTTCTTCTGGGGATACTTAAACCCAGAATAAAATTAAAGCTGTGGTATAACAGTTATGTAACAAAATCATAACTCAAGGTGCTATATCTACTTTTCGTTTGTATGAAACTGCGTTCTACCAAAAAGATCGACACATCAACAAGTTCTCTAAGCCCATCCGCAACTATATCTATTCGATTAATATTATCTTTGTAGCTTGCCATTTTTGTCCATCTCTTGTATCATTTTTACCAGTTTACTAACTGCAATGTTTTTTTCCCTTGCTTTACCGATTCTTAAAGCGTCTAATAATGCTAAAAAGTCGTATAGTGCTTTGTCTTTCAAAGCTGCTTTTGGAGCACTCTTGCTGAGAGGGTTTATTGATAAACCTCTTTCTGACCCTTTAGCATAAGGCCAAACATACACATCATCTTTCGATTGCACTAAATCATTTTGAAAAACCGGTGCAGAATGCGATGTAGCGACTCCTCTTTCCAAAGCTCCAATCTCTGCCGGGAATGCATATTTCACACCATGGATTAAGAATTCCCTCAATGTAGGCGGAATAACTGATTTCGTAAAATCATCAAACAAATGCGATTTTTTTAATCTCTTTACCGAAGCGTGTGTTTCGCCAACACTTAGGCAGACTTCTTTGGCGAGTCCTAAGTAAGTCCAATCCCATCTTCCTTCGTTCTGAAGAATAAAGATTTTGCACAGAACAACAACGTCCAGTGATTTCAATTCATACCTCCCGGAAATTCACGATTCATGAATAGTGAACGACACACAAAAAATACTATCTTTCAATTGAAACAGCAAGAGATTCATGATTCATGAATCATGAATGTGTGGGAAAATGAAGGCCTGTGTTTCTATTTGCGGTACATCATCCACATCCGTCATTTCTGATTGGTAGCAAGGGGATGTTGCTTTTTGCGACACTGTTTATGAAGTTATAATAACTGGTATGGTTAATACGTTCTTGTCAACTTGGGTTTATTATTGAATTCTTATAAACTTCTTATTACTTATTTTCAGAATGGCGGCTTCGGAATTTACTCCCTCGTCATTATCAAAAGATATCATACCGGAAACACCGTGATAGTCCTTGATCGACCGGAGCTCATCATCAATAGATCCAACATTCCCATTGCTGATTGCATTGAGTACAAGGTTTGCGGCGTCATAGCCAAGCGGTGCTGCCACCTGGTCAGGATTTTCCTTAAAACGGTCCCAGTACAGCTTTGAAAAAGCAATCCATTTCTGGTTCTTGGTGTCAGCCTCAAAATTTGTTGAAATAATAGCATTGTCCACATACCGTTTTCCACCCAGTATAGTGGCATTGGTGTGCCACCCGTTTGAGCCTAACAGTTGCGTTCTCAGGCGGTGAAAATAGACCTGGGATGCAATTTTTATTACGTCCTCGGATTCAGCGGGGATAAATATCCCGCCGATATCAATTGTTGAGTCTGCCAGATACGCTGCTTTTGCCCTGGCGGCTCTTGTGCCCTTTGCCTCTTTGCTGAACTCGGCACGCCCCTCCAGTGCAAACTGCGCCCATTTCCGCTCCGCAAGCTTCTTTCGCAGGCTCTCAAACTGAATCCTGAAATCATTTGTGCCATCGTCAAAATGCTCTATTGCCAGAACCTCTCCACCGCGCCTGGTAGCCTCATCTTTGAAATTGTCGGTGAGTATTTTACCATATTCGGATATGGGAGAGATGATGGCAAATTCCTTTATGTTAAGATTCTCAATGGAATACCGCGCCAGCTTTCTGCCGAGAATACCGAGCGTTACGTTCATCTGGAAGACATTCTTTCCGAGCTGTGCAATGCCGTCATCCGTGGCAGTCGGGGTCAGCATGACGACGTCCGGTTTTCCCATAAGCACTGACGCTGCAACCGTCGCGTTGCAGCTTAATACCGGGCCGAGAATTACCGGGGTTTTATAAACCTTGACCATCTCAACGGTCTTCTTGGCGGACTCGACCATATTACCCCTGGTATCCAGAATAACCAGGTCTATTTTGGGGGTGTGGCTTTTATTGTATGTGTCAACAGCCAGTTTAACGCCCTGAACAACAAACTTCCCGATATCCGCATTTTCGCCGGTTAACGGCGCTAACAGCCCTACCTGTACCGTGCTTCTCTTCAGTATTCTTGACTTGCTTTTAATTTTTTTTGCATCGTATTGATAGGCTGATCTCGGGTATTTCTTCCTGAATTTCTCAGCAAGCCTTTTTGCCTTTGACGCATGACCCTCGTCATAGAGCATTTTCACTTCATAAAACTCGACAATCTCGGCAACCTTTTGATTGATTTCCGAGCGCCCGGCAACCCGGCTTAGCTCACCCAGAGTAATGCCGCTTTCACATATCTTTTCAACATTTACAACCACAAGGTTTTCCAGCTCTTCGTATACCCCTTTATTCAGAGATATCGAAAATGAAAAAATCGCCTTTCTATAGTCCTGCTCCTTAGCCTTAACGACACCGTCCAGGTAATAAAGCCGTGGTAAATAGTGCGCTTTGGGAAACTTCCTTTTGTAAATACCAAAGAGCCGGTTGAAAGAATTGTAATCATTGATACGGACAAGGGCCTCCATAAGAAGCGGTACTATATATTCGGTGGATTTTTCCTTTCCGTGCTTTGTCAGATGCCGCCGCAAAACGGAAACGGTAGAATCATAATTGCCGGCACTATAATATTCTTTAGCTTCTGGAAATATATCTTCACCCTTTTCTCTTGCAGAAACGCAAAACACACAAACGATTATAACGAACAGTGCAGAACTAACCTTTGATATATGCATATTCCCTCAGTCCATGTAATATCTGCCGAAATCCAATGTGTCAAGATTGGCAATATTTCTTCTTAAATTATCTTTTTCAGATAAAACCGTTCTGTTTTCATTTTTCCCAAAAACAGAGTCTTCGACAAAAATAGGGCAATCACAGCGCTGTGCAAGCGCTATGGCGTCGCTGGGGCGGCAGTCGACGAGGTGCATCGAATTTCCCGTTGATACATAAAGCCGCGCATAAAAGACCTGATCCACCAGGTCATAAACAACGACACGTTCCAGCGTGCCGCCAAGCTCTTTCATTAAAAGTTTTGCAAGGTCTATGGTAAGCGGCCTTTCAGAGTTGATATCGAGCGCCCTGATGGCAATGGCGCTTGCCTCTGACGAGCCGATTAATATTGGGAGCGACCGCTCGCCGCTGCACTCCTTTAAAATGATAAGAGGTATGTTCTGTCCCGGATCAACGCCAAAGGACGCTACTTCAACTTTTTTCAGCATGTATCTGCCTTGAATAAAAATTGATTTATACTCATTCCACCGTAAGAAAATATACTGAGCACAAAGAGAAATCCAAGAGGTGAAGCAAAACAGGATATTTAAAACTTTGAATAATAGCTTCCATTAATAATAATTTTTTAGGGGGAAGCTTAAAAAAAAACACGCTTTTTAAATCAAACAGCTGGCGATAAATGCACTGCGGCGTCCGTTTTTCGCTACTCCCTCTTTCTCTTTTATAAATTGGAGATTTATTTCATTGCTATCTTTTTTGTAGAACTGGAAACCACACGATCAATGGTGTCTATTATGAATAACTGAATGTAATAGGTGCCGTTATCTACTAAATGGCCGTTCGTATCCCTCCCGTCCCACAGTATCGACGAGGGCGGAATATTACCACCGGAAAATGTTCGAATAATATTATCCTTGGAGGTAAGATCTTTTTTCACAACCATGGTCCACCTTTTGGTTTTGACCTCTCTATTGCTAAAAACACCGTCAACATCAATTATCACCTTATCATTTATCCCATCGCCATTGGGTGTTATTTCTGGGGATGTAAGCTTAATCGTGCAGGAAAGTTTCGGCATGCTCTTTTTATATTGAGGATTGAAATAGAATGACAAGGATATTTTGCTCTTTTCTATATTGCCTGGGTATTCATACCCTGCATATACCCCGAATACAAATCTGTTAAAAAAATGGTGGTAGCCGGCTGCTGCCTCGACAGCCCACTCTATCTCTTTCTCCCTGTTGTAAAAAACTTTTCCTCTTGAATATACGCTTAACGATGGGTTTTTAAAGAAGAATTTGTGAATGTTTACATCTCCCCCGACGCCGGCTTCCCTGTCTTTAAAACTGTACAAAGTTGCTATTGCCTGAACAGTATAGTACATCTTACTGATACGGGGAATCTCTCCTCCCGTGGATATTCGCATCTCCCGTGACAATAATTCATTGCTCGTGTCAACATCAAAAATATTTTTAAAAACCAGACCGATATATCTTGTCTCTGTAAAGTGGTATGATCCGCCGACGTCCATGGTAAAAAGAGGCTCTGAGCCTGAGAATACAAAGTGGAAAGCAGCGCCAAAGGATACATCTTTATACAGTGAAGAAAACGCTGTTGAAATATTATTAAAATAATCGTGATTCTTTCTTACATAGCACAGTGAAAAACCGCTTCGTTTGAAGGTCTCTATAAAGCCGGTGCTTAGAGTATACTGTTTTGACGCGCCGCCATAATAGAATGATGTGCCAATAGGCCCTCCCGCCTGCCTGCTTATCAGCGACGGATTAAAATAGAGAATAAACGGATTTCCATAACCCTCACTGCATTTTTCCAGAGGTGATGAAAATCCGTATTGTATTACCAGTAGAAAAATTAAAAGCGGCGGATATGTATAATTTTTTTTTATCAAATATGTATCTCTAAATATAAAGTGTTAATAAGATATGGTTATGTTAAACGGTGATTATGCCCGTATCGTTAATCGGTAAAGGTGACGAAAAGAAAAAATACAAAAAACGTAATCCATCGACGAAACGGGTACCTTTACCCTAACCGTAACCTAATATAGTTATGCTTCCTCCAGGATCCTGAGCGGCATTATCAGAAACAGATCTTCGCTTTTCCTATCCTCTTCTTTCTCATAAGAAGGAAATATAAGGCATGCACTTATCTGCGTATTCATCTCCAGTGTAATTGATGCTGTTTTAATAATATTAAGTATCTCCAGAAAATAAGCGGCATTGAAACCGATTATGTGCTCCTCACCCTCATATTCAACAGGAATTACCTGCCTGGCCTCACCGCCGATATCCCTGTTTTGAACAACTGTCTCCAGCTCGTTTTCTTTAAAAACAAATTTCACAAGGTGTGTTTTCTGGTTTGACAGAACAGAAACCCTCTTTACCGCCTCCATAAGATTACCCCTGTCAATGTGAACCTTTTTAGGATTATTTTTTGGAATCACCTTTTCATAATCAGGATAGGGGCCCTCTATGAGTTTTGAACAGAGCGTCATGGTTTCATTACTAAAAACTATATATTTCTCACCTATTGAAATATCTATGGAGGTATCCTTGTTTTCAACTTCAAGTATTCTTACCAGATGGAGAAGGCTCTTGGGTGAAACAATACTTGAAATGCTATCTTCGGGATTAAAATCTCCACTATAAAATGAGCTTCCCAGCCGGTGCCCGTCTGTTGAAATCATACCTGTTTTATCTTTATCAATTAACCATAACACACCACAGAGGCAGGCTCTTGCTTCATCCCTTGAAACGGCAAAACTGCTCTTAACAATCATATCTTTAAGGTTAGCCACGGAAATATCGATCTGTTTAAAGTCCTCTATTTCAGGAAAGGGAGGAAAGTCCCTGGTGTCAGCTCCTGATATTTTACATGAAAATGAGCCTCCGCTTTCAATGATTAAAACATTTTCATCAAAATCTATGGTTAACTCACCTTCATGAAGCTCCCGTACTATCTCGAACAGCTTCTTTGCATTGACCGTTATTTCATGCTCCCCATCGCCTGTTATCGGTGATTTTATTTTAATGGAGTGGTCCAGGTCTGTAGCAATAATCTCTAAATTATCAGGCTTAAATATTATTTTAAAGTTGAGTAAAATTTGTAAAGAGCTTTTTGTGGGAATTATTGGATATGCCTTTTGAATACTCTCAAAAAAAGTTTTTTTTTGGATTGTGTATGCCATATATACTCCTGTGCTATTAACCAATTGTTATTAACAGATAATTAATTTCTAAAATAACTTATTATATAAAAGTAATAGTAAAAGAACTAGAGATGTTGATAATGTTTAATAATTATATAACTAACTAAAAAACAAATATATATATATGTTAATAATTTATTAGCTTTATCTGTTTAAGTTGAATAATATGTGAATTTAAAAGGTTATTATATACTATCAACATTCTATAAACATGACAGCATGTTATTTTTCCAACTGAGAAAGAATATAATTAATATCATTAAACAGAATTTTGTCTTTTTCCTTATTTTTTTCAATCTGTTTAACCGCGTGTATTACGGTACTGTGATCCCTTCCGCCAAAATGAAGCCCAATAGTTTTTAATGAATTATTAGTATGGATTTTTGATATATACATGGCAACATGTCTGCAGTGGGCTACCTCTTTACTCCTGTTTTTTTCCCTGAGATTATCAACAGGGATTTTATAATACCCAGATACGGTATTAATAATATCATCTATAGATATTTTTGATTGTTCTTTTTTAATGGAGTCGCTGAGTATGTTTTTTACAAGGTCAATGGTAATATCCGTTTTTGTAATAGAGGCAAAGGCCAGAAGGCGGATAATAACACCCTCAAGCTTTCGTATGTTTGAGGTAACATTTTCTGCTATAAAGTAAAGGATGTCTTCCGGGATATTAAGATTGTCCCTCTCTGCTTTTTTCTTAAGTATTGCAACGCGGGTTTCAAGGTCGGGCGGCTGAATATCCACACAAAGCCCCCACTGAAACCGTGAAACCAGCCTGTCATGCAGGCCCTTTAACGAATTTGGCGGCAGGTCCGAAGTTAAAACAATCTGTTTTCTGTTTTGGTAGAGGGTATTAAAGATATAGAAAAATTCTTCCTGGGTCCTCTCCTTTCCTGCCAGAAATTGTATGTCATCAACAAGAAGAATGTCTGACTGTTTAAAGCAATCGGTAAACAGCTTGGTGCTGCTGTTTTTAATTGCATCGATAAAACTGAAATAGAACTCCTCTGAGGTAATGAAATTTACATTAATTTTTTTCTTTTTTGAAAGGATATAATTTCCAATTGCATGAAGCAGGTGTGTTTTTCCCAATCCAACACCGCCGTAAATTAAAAGAGGGTTGAATTTTGTTTTACCCGGGTTTTCTGCAACGGCAAGGGATACGCTTCTTGCAAATTCATTACCAACCCCGACAACAAAGAGGTCGAAGGTGTACTGATCATTAAGTACAGAATGCGGATTTTTATTGATAACGTTGTAATCCGGCATGATGACATAGTTTTTTTTCGGCAGCGGGTTATCAGCATTTTCCTTAACAACGAACTTGACAGCCTTAATTGAGGGTAACACCTTTTTTGAAAAGGATAGAATGGTTGATTTATAATGCTGGTCCAGAAAGTCCACAATGAATTTGTTTTGAGCAGTAAGCACTAAAGTGTTTTTATCTTCATTGTCAATTGGCGAGAGTGGTTGGAACCATGTTTCAAACCTGTTTGAGTCGATAGATTGTGAGATAAGAGCTAATATTTCGTGCCAGATTGAGAGATGCATAGTTTTCAATATAAATTAAACGTTAAAGGAAAAT
>JAUXBV010000333.1 GCA_030619215.1 Fibrobacterota bacterium
ATCAGATATTTTTATTAATTGCACTATTTTTTCTTCTCATTGAATTTATTATACCCGAACGGGTAAAACAGAAAGAAGTATGGAGGGGTAGATTTGAATAGAACATTTATAATAGTAATTTTAATAGCCATATCTATCTCGGCTGATGCTACTTATAATAAAAATAAAAAAGCAAACAAGCTTTACGAAAAGGGCAAACACGCGGAGGCGCTTTCTCTCTACGAAGAGGCCCTTGTTGAAGATCCTGATGAGAAGAAACTCTCTATAAATAAAGGTTCGGCTCAATACCGCCTTAATGATTTTACCGGCGCAGAGGAGAGTTATAAAAACGCCATCACGGTTAAAGATACAAAAGCGCGTGCCGACCTGCTCTACAACATGGGAAATGTTTATAACACGCAGGGAGATCAAATGGCGCAAACTGGTAATCAGCAGGCCATGGAAAAATATAAAGCTGCCCGTGACAGCTATATAAAGGCTCTTGATTTGAGGCCGCATGATAGGGATGCGAAATGGAACCTTCAGTTGACACAGATGAAAATCAAAGAGCTCGAAAAACAACAGCAGCAGCAACAGGATAATAAAGACAAGAATAAACAAGATCAGGATAAACAAAACCAGGATCAAAAGCAGGATAAAAAAGACCAGAAACAGCAGGATAAACAGGATAAGCAGAAAAAAGATCAGGAGGAAGAGGAGAAAAAGAATCAACAGCAGCAGCCGGAAGATCAGCAACAGGAGCAGAAGCCCCAGCCTAAGCCGCAAAAGTCAGAGGAGGATATGGAAAAAGAGGAAGCCATGCGCCTTTTACAGCAATACGCTGATGATGATAAGGAGTTAAACAAACCGCAGAAAAAGATGCGTGCACTTATGGGAAAGAAACCAGAGAAAGACTGGTAATAATATAAAAAATAGTATTTGATCAGGTACACATGGATTATTTATTTAAATTTGCAGAATGGGATAATAAGGGTAAAACCATACGGGCGTCATTATATATTACCGCGGGTAAAGAAGGCCCCTGGATAATTATGTGTCCCGGTTTTACCAGCAATCGTATCGGGCCTAAATATTTCTATACTATCATGGCACGCTATTTTGCATCCAATGGAATCAGTGTAATCTCCTTTGATTTTACTGGCAGCGGTGAAAGCGACGGCTTGTTCTCTGATATTACCATCTCCTCAATGTGCTCCGACCTTGTTTCAGCATACCATTTTGTTAAAAGTAATTATGCACCTTCAAAACTCCTGGTACTAGGCCACAGCTTGGGCGGGACAATCGCAGCACTAACACTGGATAACATTACAATAGACGGCCTTATATTAATTTCGCCGCTGGCAGATACAAAGAAACACGCAAAACAACACGAATATATCGTTACAAACGGTATAAACGAAGAGGGATACTATGAATTCGGGCCGCATAAGATGAAGATCGATTTCCTTAATGAGTTCAAAGCGTGCGATCCTGTTAATGCCATCTCTAAAAACTTTAATGGAAAAATAATCCTTCTTCAGGGCGATAAAGATGACCAGATTACCCCTGAAGAGTCTTTTGTGTTTTTAAACAGAGCTCACGATCTTGATATTGATATAATGTACCATACGGTTAAAAACGGAGATCACAGGTTTTCCAGTGTGTCGGGCCGTAACTTCATACAACAGGCAATTGCAAGCTGGATAAAGGAGAAGATTCTTTGAAACGGACAGCAGCGTTACTGTTTCTTTTATTCTCTTTACAAATCAATGCATCAGGCAGCATACACTTCACGGTAACAACAGAAAAAACGCGATGTGTCCTAGGCAAGCAGATTGTGATAACCGCTACACTTGTCAGCGACAAGGACCTTAAAAATATTACCGCTCCGGCCCTGCCGCCGTCTGAATTTTACAGTCTGGTTCGGACTTCCAGGAACCAACACCAGTCCTCATCTATCCAGATTGTCAATAGTAAAATGACACAGACCAAAAAGATTACATATCTTTTTTACTATCATATAGCTCTTAAAAAGGAAGGCACCTTTACCTTCCCTTCCCTGGTGTTTAAGCACGGCTCTGAGAGTTATCAATCAAAAGCTTTCCCCATAACGGTTGGAAAAGAGCCGGTTCAAACCCAGAATATCTCTGTGCGTATCAGGCTAAACAAAAAGCGCATCTATGCCGGCGAGCAGTGCATTCTCACCTTTGAAGTTGCCCAGAAGCCGCAGGCCCCTGTTAATCTCCATACACAGGGTTTTATCTCCGTCGTCGGCAACCTGGAAAAATCATTCGGAAAAAATTTCTCAATCAGCAGGCTCTTCACCAATCAACTCTCAAAATCTCAAAAACGCATTCAGGGTGTGGTATATTTAACCTATAGCCTTTCTTTCTCGGTCATACCGATCAAATCCGGCAATTACTCCATTTCTCCCGTTCCATTTGAATATATGGAGCTCAAGCAGACCCAGCGACGGAGGAGAGATTTCTTTGACGATTTTTTCGGCGGTGACTTCTTCGGACGCGGCATTCAGCAGGTACCAAAAACTGCCTACAGCAACCGGCTTACGGTAAATGTCCTGCCTCTTCCACCGAAGCCCGACGACTTTACCGGCGCCGTCGGCACCTTCTCCCTCAAGGCATCTGTCAATGATAACAGCATTCCTGCCAATGAAGCGGTAACACTCACTATCAACCTCAGCGGCTCCACCCGCCCCGGCAATGTGACTGATATCAAACTGCCGGATATGCCGGACTTTGAAGTGTTTACCCCTGAGAAACATACCTATGTTGATACCACGGCTAAAGGTATCTCAACAAGAAAAAAATACAAGTACCTTATCATTCCGAGAGAAGAGGGCGATAAGACAATTCCACCAATTACCTGGACATACTTCGATCCCAACAAGGGAGCCTATAAAACACTCTCAACCGATCCGATCACCCTTACCGTTACAAAGGGCAAAAAAGGGGGGAAGCGCCAGGCCCGTTACCTGACGCAGGAGGACATTCGCGAGATTGGCCGGGATATCCGCTATATCAAAATGCCAAATAAGCTGAAACGTCAATCTACGGAGCCGCATAAGAACCCTGTTTTCATTTTCCTTTTTCCCATCCCGTTTCTTATTGCACTCTTTGCACTGCTCTACAGGCTTCAGGCAACAGTGCTGAAAAAAGATCCCTTAGTAACACTTCAGAAACGAGCCTTGAATAAAGCAAAAACCGCACTGGCAAAACTTAACAAAGAATTTGCTACCGCTACTCCAGCCAATGCAGTATCCCGCATTGCGGAAATTATCGAAACCTATATTTCCCACCGCTTTGGATTTGCTGCAATCGGTAAAACACTGGATGAACTGAAAGAGGAACTCGCAAGGTTTGCGGTAGACCAGTCAGTCACTGAAACGCTGATACCTTTCCTGGAACAGCTTGACATCTATCGTTTCAGCGGCAGCACTCCGGATAAAAAGGCGATATCGGAACTTCTTGAAAAAACACAACTGCTTATTGAAAAACTTGAAAAGAAGGAGAAAAAAGCATGAAGAAAAAGCTCCTTCAAATAATTCCTGTTCTTATAACACTGATACTCTCCAACAATTTTGCGGCCCCGGTTGACCTCTGGTTTGAGAAGGCCAATACCCACTATGAAAATAAAGCGTATGACAGCGCTGTTGTATACTATGAAAAGATACTGGAGAGTGGTTTTCGCGGCAGCGATGTTTATTACAACCTTGGCAATGCCTATTTCAGGCTTAATAAGCTGGGGCTCGCTATTCTGCACTATGAAAAGGCACGCAAGCTTGCGCCGAGTGACCCTGACATTATTACCAATATCCGTTTTGCTCAGCTGAATATAGTTGACCGTGTTCCCGAGCCTCAGCGCTCCTTTCTCGATACTATCCTGTGGCGGCTTCACACACTGTTTTCCCTCAACACACAACTGTGGATACTTTTTGTATGCCTCATGACTCTCAGCCTCTCCTTTGCCTTCGGGCTCTTTGCATCGCATAACATCCGGCTCTGGCTTATCTACCTGGCCAGTATCTGCATTATCTTCTCCACCTTTCTTTGCATTTCCATTGGAATAAAAATCTATCACGCGGAGAAAAAGGAATTCGCCATTGTGCTTGACAAGACCGTTGATGCAAAAAACCAGCCGGATGGAAACAAGGTCCTCTTTACGGTGCATGAGGGAATAAAGTTCCAGGTCGGGAAAACCGTTGACAACTGGAGCTTTGTAAGCCTTCCCAATGGTGTGAGCGGGTGGGTTAAAAGCTCTTCTTTAGGAAAAATATAACAATAGAAAAACTGTTATCCACAGAGACACAGAGTTTTAATTTATTATCTTTAATTATGAATCATCTTCCTCGTCATCATCCGCAATAATAGAAATCTTTTGCCCCCATTGAAGATCTTTTATTACTGCTTTGGCAATACTGATTAAATGGTCCCCCATTTTCTCTATGTTGATAGCCAGATCCATTATCATTGTTCCTGATTCAGGATTTTCTATGTTTTGTACCATCCGGTTAATATGGTTTTCACGGCACTGTGCTTTCATGTCGTCAATCTGGTCTTCAATTGCTATAGCCTTCATTGCCATTTCGCGGTCTTTCGATTTTAGCGATTCAATCACATTATCAAACAACTCATAGAGTTTATTAAACATTAAATTAATCTCTTCAACTCCTTCATCCGGTAAGACAAGTCTATTCCTGGACTTTTTTTCAGCATACCGAACAATGTTTTTTGCATAGTCACCGATTTTTTCCAGATCATTTACACTATGAAGAAGAATCGGATATTCTTTTGATTCCCTTGTAAACAGATTTTTCTCACTGATTTTAATAAGGTATTGAGTAATTGCCTGCTGAAATTCATCTAGCGTCTGTTCGCCATCAGATGCACTGGTTAAAAGCTTCTCATCATTATTAAAAAAACCTTTCTGAGCATTTTCAACAGTACTCTTAGCTATTTCCGCCATTCTTATCAGCTC
>JAUXBV010000291.1 GCA_030619215.1 Fibrobacterota bacterium
GCCCAACCCCTACCGTGGCCGTATATCCTCGCAACACATTGTTTTTCAATAGATTGTGCCATATGTTACTTACTTATATACTAAGAAAAATGATATAGTTTTTCTTAGTATATAATACCTTAATCACAAGTCACTGTCAACCTTTATATGCATGGAACCGGTGAGGAGTTTTTGCATGAGGGCTTTTTCCCGAGTTTCGCTCTATTCTTCCTCGTTTGCCACTGCCTATCAATTTATTCGTTCCGGTTTATTTACACTAGCGAAAGTATGCTGGCACTTTATATACTAAAATGGTACATAGTATGCAGTCACCTGCATACTTTATACCTTATTTGTACAAATTCTGCATTTATATTTTAGAGCAAAGCTGCTGACATGGATTAAACTTCAGCCTACCCTCAGGATATTTGTTCTCTTTATGAAAGATCTTTTCTAAGTATTTTTCTTGAGGGTGTGTGATTGATTCATGTAAATAATATGTATTTATTCTTATTGCACTGTCAATCTATTACTGTTTCTCACATGGTACACCGATAAATCGGCACTTCGCCTCTTTATTGGTATCAGTAATTTCCTATGCTTTTGGGCTGCGCGTATTGTGAGAAGTACCAAAAAATTATCCGTCAATATAAATGTTTAAAATTCTTTATAAAAATATCTCATACGCAAAATCTATATTATCAGAATTGGGGGAGGAATGCTTCAGGAACGGGGTAATCATACTCCGGTAAGATAGAGGTTGTAATGAATCTGCCTGCCGGGCATACCGAAAATATAAACAAGGAGGATTTTGTGTTCAGAGGATCACTTATCATTTCGCTTGTGTTGAGTTTATGGTTCGTCACTTCCGCTCAAATGAGCATTATCGGTGATGAGTCGGGGGGGAAGTTCGCCGGGTCGTTAACAAAACCGGTGCCGCTGCAACTTTCGGCAGTTACATCGCCCGGGTATCTGGTCGGTGAAACCGATTATGACTGGCCGGTAAACGGCGGTGGCCGCAGATATATCTGTCAATCAAGGTCCGGGGGGTATCATTTTTACTGGAACTACCGGTCGGAGGGCAATCTGAATAAGCGGCGCGCTTTTTACCGCTATTTCCGGCGGCCGGACACCTGGTCTGAGGCAAAAATGATCGACACTACCTGCGGCCGGATGGGCGCGCTCTCTCAGCTGAGAGACGGCCGCGCAGTAGCGACTGCACATGTGACCCTGGATACTCTCGTTGGATATAATTTCTCTTTTCTTTATATCGATTCGGCAGAGGGTGCCGGTAACTTCCAGGTTATTCAATTGCCCCTCTTAGGATTTCCTGACTCCTCGGGAAATATAATTATCGACTCCGGTGCCCAGCCGATATGGCCTAATGTCGCTGTTGACAGACGTGACAATATTTATGTCACCGCTTGCCAGCAGGCAGCACTAACCGGTTGGTGGACCGTTTCAAAAGACCTTGGCAGGACTTGGTCGGCCTGGAGTGATACGCTGGCCGGCAGTCATCTTAACCCTTTCGCCTGGAGTGCCGGGGGGCGTGAAGTTCTGGTATCACGGGATAGCCGTGTTGCTATTCTGGCTGGTTCAGACAATTTACAATTGCTGTATTATGAGACCAGGGATGAGGGAAGAACCTGGAAAAAGGATACTGTTTTTGAATTTCTACCCGGAGATTCCATTACACCGCCTAATGATTCCGTGTTACCGTATATCTGGTACAGCGGCGTATATGATAACGACAACGTTCTTCATGTTGCATACGCTGCTGTAGACACAACACCCGGCGGTGGCAGCGGCGCACCTTATGGCAGCGGGTGGCGTTCCCAGATACGATACTGGAACAGTTCCAACCGGAAAAGCTCGGTTGTTACGTCGGGCTGGTGGGGGATCAATCCAGGGCCCGGATCAAATCACACTACCGTTGCAGAGGCACAAATTGCCATTGACCGCAGCAACGGCTTTTTATACTGCACATGGACCCAGGCGGATGCAAATGATGATGTCTCGGCGGGAGGGATGAATAATCTTGAACTCTATACAGCGCTATCGGTCGACAACGGTGAAACCTGGATATACCGGCAGAATATGACCAACTCGCATTCTCCGACTGCTCCCGCAGGCTCATGTGAGAACGACGAATGGCATTCAATAAGCGAGACAGTGAGCAATGATGTTCTTGATATTTTTTATATGAACGATAAGGAGGCCGGAAGCAGCGTAAATGATTTTACGGCAATTACCGTTAATCCGATGAATTATTTGAGATACGTGATTTCTCCGGTTGAGGCAAAACCTGTTAAAAATGTTTCAAAGAACACATTGCGCGTAACGATGCTTCCCAATCCGTTCAGAAATCGGATTGAGATCAGATTGGCAGATAAGGATTTGGCCGCTTCAAATGGCAGGAACAAGGCGCATCTTTCAATTTTCGCCACAAACGGCCGTCTGCTCAGAGAGGCCTCATTCAAAGAGAAATATCTCTGGAACGGAACGGACGCTTTCGGACGCCGGTTGCCGGCAGGAATTTACCTGTTGCAGGTGAATTACAATAATATGAAGCACTCTTCACGGATAGTATTAACGAAGTAGTTGCTGAAGTGTGGCAAACGTGGATCACAATCATAATATAAATATAAAAAGAAGTCCCCTACTTTGTAGCTATAGCCCTTGCACAACACATTAGCATTCTTATTGCATCGTGCTGTAGCTATTTCGCCGAACGGTTTCCATCCATTAAAAGTTATGGGAAGCTTAACAATCTTTCTATTTGTTACAATAGTGCGTATTAACTGATCGCTTGCTCCGATAAGTACTAAATCGACAGAATCGGGTGATTTTAATACAAAGTCAACTTTTTGTTTTTCAATCTGTTTTATAATTTCCGCTTCCGATAGTCTTTTATCAAGAGCATCAACAATATCACTATAACTTAACGGGATTTGAGCGAAAGAACTGAAACTTAATAAAATCACTGCTAGCACATTGTAAGCACAAAAATTAAAAATATCATTTTTATTAAAATGTAGGAACAAAACAAATCCCTATCAGATATGTAATAGTTTTAAAGCTGAGTTGAGTTGTGGGGCAAAGTAATTGCACCAGAACTCTTACGAAACTTATCCACTACGAGGATAATTCATAATGGCAGTAAACTACCTATTATTCATTTATACTCGCAGGGTATAATAATATCTGATGTTTTATTAACAATTTGTATTGGAACCTTGTTTTTAAAACAGTTTAATAATGTTCAACTAGACAAAGTATGAATTCCCTTTTTATCTAAAAGAGGAACAAAGTATGAAGTTACCTTCATACTTTGTTCCTTATTTTCCTATATTCTGCAGTTATATTTTTGAGCAAAGCTGCAGACATGTATTCAACGTCAGCCTGTATCACCCGGACTACATCAAACCGCCTGCTCCGCCGGTGCTGAGCTGGTCCGTGACTTTGCGCATCAAGGCATTGGCTTTACCGATCTTCTGTTGGGCGCCCACGTAGTTGCCCGCGGCGATTTCGGCCGCGGCCTGCACAAGCGAGCTGTCAGCGGCAGTCAGATCCGCTTCCAGGGCCGCAAGAATGTTTTTGACCTTTGATCTGGGAGCTTTCTTTATTTCTTTGCGCAACTCCTCAATCCCTAATTGCGCAGCGGGCAGGGCCTCCTCGACTTCCACCTTCATTGCTTGCTTAGCTCCGGCGGCTTCAGCCTTGAGTTCCGCGGCAACCGCCGTCGTTGCGTTTAACAGGCGCGTGGCTTCCGAATACTTCCTGTTCAGAATGAACGCCGCATTCTGCTTGTTGATCTCTGTTTCCGCGGCTTCCAGAGCTTTCACCGCTTGATTGTAGCGGCCGGCCAGGTATTTGTCGGCTTCGACTGCTTGTGCAGCCTGCAGCGCCGCCTTCGCGTCGGCGAGTTCCCGTTCGGGTGCCTTAGCGCAACCCGCAAAAATCCCAGCCAAACACACGGCGACAGCCACAACTGACACCCTAAGATGAATGAAACGCATACTACGCCTCCTTTGAAATGGTGGTGAACCGGCTCCCGACACGTTCGGGTAGAAATGGTTCTTATCGTTAGTGAAGAACATATCTTTCGTTTATCTACTGTAGTTATTTGTAGTTATTTGTAAAATACTTTTTTTTAACCTGGATTAAAACATGTCTTCAGCCTTGTGCTCAACTCGATTGGGTATTGACTGGGGGTCCAAGCCACACATTCTGCCTTTTTAGTCACTGGTGCAAAAAAAATATAATAATCAAGTCCCGATTCATCGGGGCACAGATCCAGGGCGCTTGCTCCTTTCCTGCTAACGATTCGGTTCTCCTGCAGCTACTCCCCCGCGCCAGTGTCAGGGGCAGCCGGTTGCTGGTCCGTGGCTTGTTCTGCCGGGCCTTGCTGTTTGATATCTTCATAAAAGAGCGTCATTGAGGTATACATATACGGGAAAAGCCAGAGGAAACCGATGCCCAGTGTCAGCACGCACAGCAGTGCCCACCCGATGAACCGGCAGCCCAGGTAGAAGAGCTTCCATTTGTGACCGTCCATGATCCGCTTGCTCTTCGCGAGAGCGTCGGACGCGGTGACATCCTTTTCATCGGCGAGGATAAAAAACGTCATGGCATACGACAGCGCTGCGATTATCCCGGGAACGATGAGAAGCAGGGACCAGAGAACGATGTACAGCACCATGAGCAGGTATGTCACGAGCGCCACCTTGAACCGGCTGAACCCTTCGAATATCTGGTCAAGCTTGGCCTCGCCGGATCTGACAAGGGAGAGAAAGAGGATCGCAAGGCCGAGAGATATAGGCCCGTTTATAATGAGCCCGATAAGTCCGCCGATTTTAGGAATACCCGACGGCACTCCCGAAACCAGTATGTAAAGAAGGGTCACCAGCGCGCCGAATCCCCATTTGCCCGTAAGGTGCTCCCGCGCCTTTGCCATAAGATGTTCATTCGCGGTCAGCCTTTCGGTGGGTATCGGACGTCTTTCTTCTACATGCGTATCACCCATATCCTGCTCCTCTCATCAAAGGTTTTGCGCAGCCACTGTGTGTTCAGGTAATATAAATACTCCGCGCGGGTGCCCTGTGTGAATTAATAATTACAAACGCGTGTGCCACTGTTCCAGTTGGTACCAAAAAAATAATAAAAAAATCTTCAATTCTTGAAAGAGGGCCTGAAGGAGCAAAAATATATAACGATTGGGATGAGCCCGACTCTATAAAGTAAATTCTCAATTTTAAGAGATTATCTAAACAACCTGGATTAAGTTCTATTCCATTTGCACAAGTGTTTTGGTGATGCGGCATTTCTTGCCCACAGTTAAATTACAAATATATATGCCTTTGGACAGATTACGCGTATTAAGGTTCAGCTTA
>JAUXBV010000250.1 GCA_030619215.1 Fibrobacterota bacterium
GATATGAAACGTTTTATTAAAAGATTTCGCAAAGAGTTGAGTTCAATCACGGTAGCAAGTGCCCTGTATCCGTGTGACTAAAAATAGCATAATGTGTGCCCTGGATTTCAATCCAGGTTAAAAAATAGAACATAACAAATCATTTATGAAGCCTCCGGTATTCACTCCTATACCCAATCAGTCGCTCCTTATTCCCATGAAACACATATTTCCCGTAGCGTCTCACTTCAACATTCCACAGAAAACCTTGACACTTTCCTTACTTTATATTATAATTAAAGTATGTAAGGAATACATAAATAGGTAAGGAGTTCTGAATGAGCATTACAACCATCACAAGCAAAGGGCAAGTGACTTTGCCGAAAGAAATAAGGGTAAAATTGCACCTTGACGCAGGTGAGAAGGTCGATTTCCGGGTAGACGAAGAAAATGGGACCGCGATTATGGTTCCTTTGAACAAGCATGCTGATGATGTCTTTGGGATGCTGAGTCGAGGGAGGAAAATCCGACATATTTCTGCGGAAGGAATGAATAGAAAGATTAGAGATAGATTCCGCAAGGAGTATTCATGAAAGGGCTTGACACAAATGCAGTTGTGCGCTTCCTGGTAAGGGACGATGAGAAGCAAGCCCAGGCTGTTAGAAAACTATTAGTTGATGCTGAAAAGAAGGGGGACTCATTCTTTATTCCGATTGCAGTAACACTTGAGACAATCTGGGTACTGTCCTCGGTTTATGAGTGCTCCAAATCGGAGATTGTGCAGGCGCTTGAAGGTCTGTTGGTACTATCGGTACTTGCCTTAGAAGAGCATGAAAGAGTCGCAAATCTTTGCCGTATCGCATTGACACATGATGCAGACCTGCCAGATCTACTCATAGGTTTGACATCACATGATAGGGGATGTATAACAACATTGACCTTTGATAAAACTGCGGCGCGCTCGGAACTTTTCACTCTGATACAGTGACTCTTGCTGTATTTTGCAACAAAGATAATCGGTTTAATGCTATAATTATAAAAAGGGGCGGTTTTTGAACAGTTATTAGTATGGACATGGCATTTGTAAGAAACCGCCTGTGGATAGATTCGTAAAAAAGGAGTAGCTCATGGCAGAGAAAAGACGTGCAATTCGATATAAACTACAGGACAGCCTTCGGGTGACTGATATGGAAAAAGGAGAAAAGCTGGGAGAACTAATAAATCTTTCACCGCACGGCCTGTTAATAAAAGGGGAATCCCCGGTAGAGATCGGCAGAAAGATGGAGCTGGGTTTGCACCTGCCAAGAACAATTTTCGGGAAGGAATACCTGATTGTTGAAGCTCAGTGTGTATGGGTCAAACCGGATGACGATTCGCAGTTTCACCTCTGCGGTTTTGAGTTTGTTGATGTGTCAACGCAGGATGCTAATATTATTTTAGGGTTGATAATGGACCAGAAAATGGCTGAATAAAAACCTTCTTTCCAACTTCTTGATACAACCGCATACCGTTTATTTGAAATAGTTTTCCATTCGATCAAACGCCTTATGTATCTCCGCTTCCGGAACGCAGAAGGACAAGCGTAAATGTTCTTCACCGGTAGGGCCGAAAGCAATGCCGGGAGTCGTGGAGACGCGGGCTTTTTGCAGAAGGTTTTTGCAAAACGTTATCGAGTCTTTGCCTTCTTCGAGCAGTATTTTAGGGAACATTAAATACGATCCGCCGGGTTTTGTATAACTGAAGGCGGTATTGAGCCTGTCAAGCCTTTCGCACATGGTATTGCGGGTGGCAAGGTAGTGGCTTCGAAATGCTTCAACACAGTCCTGGGGCCCTTCCAGGGCAGCAAGCGCTGCATACTGAGAAACCGTGGGTGCACAGATAGCAAAAGGAATATGTGCTTTGGATATTTGGGGAATTAATTCTTCATCTGTGTGCAGATAACCGATACGCCATCCGGTCATTGCATAGGTTTTTGTAAAGGTAAAACAACTTACCGCATGTTTTCTCATTTCAGGGATGGAGGCAATGCTGAAATGCCGGTGGCCGTCGAAAGTGAAATATTCGTATGCTTCGTCAGTAATGACCATAAGGTTATTCTGTAAAGCGATTTCGGCTAGCCGGTGGAGCTGGTTTTCATGAAAAACAGTACCGGTTGGATTACTTGGGCTGCAATATATTATTGCCTTTGTGCGGGAGGTAATTGCCTTTTTTACCGCATCGAAATCCCACGCAAAGTTATCTTCCTCAATAAGAGGGATGAGTACCGGTTTACCGGAGGCAATGATAACCTGCCGGATATGGGTGGAGTAGGTTGGCGTGGGTAAAATCACTTCATCACCGGGATCGATCAGGGCCATCACCGCTGCAGCCAGGCCTTCAATGGCGCCTACCGTTACCATTATCTGAGAAACATTCGCTTCAATAGTGTTATCCCTTTTAAGCTTTTTAACAATTTGCTCGCGTAACTTAAGTAGTCCCGTTGTTTCGGAATATCCCCCGACAAGCCCCTCCTTTATTGCTTTGATTGCCGCTTCCTTTATATGTTCAGGGGTGTCGGAGGTAGGCTTGGCCCATGAGAGGAATGATACATCCTCCACCTGCTTTGACAATCGGGTCATTTCATGAATGGCAGACTTCGAGATTTGAGACACTCTCTTTGAAATTCTAACATCTTTTTCCATTTTGTTTACCCCTTCACTGGTTAAGCTTTAATTATACGTATTTATCATGAAAACCTGGATAGCCTTCTTATAAAACTTTTCGCCCAGAAGAATGCTATAATAACCGCTATATAGCTTCCGGTTACAATACCTGTCCATACTCCAACCAGGCCCATTTGCAGTACAATACTGAAGAGCCAGGTAAAGGGGACAATAAGAATAATGGTACGTATAACGGTTATGACCAGGGCATTGATTCCTTTTCCCACACCCTGGAACATTGAGCTTGATATGATGGCGATGGAAGCGGCAGGATAAAAGAAACAGATTATCCTGGTAAACAGTGTGATATCGTCATACAACACAGCAGATTCGGATGACCAGGTAAATATACGGGTGATATAAGGGGCGAAGGAAAAGGTAATTATTGCGAGGACTGTTTCAATGATAACGCCCGCTTTTAAGGCGTAGGTAAAAGTTATATCCAGCTTTTTATAGTCTTTTGCCCCGAATGCCGCGCCGCAGACTGACGTCACGGCAGTGGCGATGCCGAAAATAGGCAGTATGGCTATCATAACCAGCCGCCATCCGGTTGAAAAGACCGCGACACCACGGCTGTCGACCCGCACGAGAATGAGGTTGATAATAAGCATCATGAGGGACATTGACATCTGTGATATCGACGAAGGCAGGCCAACCTTCATGATATCCAGAAGTATTGTTTTCCTGAATCGAAAGCCCTTGAATGTGAGCGTCAGGTAGGTGTTTTTGCCCAGAAAGAGCCAGACGAACAGGATGAGCGAGACAAGGGTCGTGGAAATGACCGTGGCCCAGGCCGCACCTGCAATACCGAGGCCAAAGGTATATATAAATATGGGATCAAGCACTATATTAAGAATGGAGCCTGCAAGCATGGCATACATGGCGCGCTTGGCGTCGCCTTCCGCCCGCAGCAGTGCATTGCTGATATTTGTAAAGAACAGAAAGATCGAGCCGCCGAACATGATCTGTGCATAGGTAACGGTCATGTCAAGTGCTTCGCCCGCGCCCATAGCCTCAAAGATTGGTTTGCACAGTGCGATAAAGGGGAGGGTGAAGAAAACGGTAAGAATGATCATGCAGACAAGGGTATGCACTGCAACGCTATCGGCACTCTGTTTGTTTTTTGCACCGATATAGCGTGACACTGCAGAGCCGCCGCCGATACCAAGGCCCACGGCCAGGGAGATTATAAGCATGAAAAATGGGAAGAAAAACCCTACTGCCGATAACGCATCAGGTCCTAAACCCGATACCCAGATTACATCGGTAAGGTGATAGACAGTGTGAAAGAACATCCCGATAATCATGGGAAGGCCGAGCTTGAAGATCGCCTTTTTAGGATCACCGAGAAGTGTTTTAACGCCGTCGGATTGGGTGGCCGGAGGAGGTTTCATTATCTATCCTGGAGATCTGCTTAAAACTTACCATGAACAATTCCAACACTTTATTTTATTATTGATTCCGTTTAAAAGATGTCCGGAAGTTTGATTTGTGGTGTTAAAATAAGCTGTGAGTTAAAACCAAACAAGGAATAAGTATATGATGGATAGCAAAGATACGGACGGAATGATGGGAATGATGTCAAAGATGATGGGAAGCAATATGGGAATGGATATGCTGAAGAACAATAATACAGTTAGGTATTAATGTCATTGCGAGCACAGATTATCTGCTATTCACGGGCGAGGCAATCTCCCCGATTATAATGTTGCGAATAGAGATCGCGTCGGTAGGGCATATATGGAGGCATACCTCTTGCCTCTGCTATAGCCGGCTATGGCGAAGGCGGGCGCGATGACAATTAAATACGTTACCGAACTTACAAATAAGGGCACTAAGCCGGTATCGATTCTCCGCCTGTCATAACCTCATTAAATGACTCGATTCTCACCCGCAGTTGTTCGATATCCTCGTCTGAATAGTCAGTTACGATCTTGAGCGAGGGGATATTTACTTCACCCAGTTTGTTTTCAATTGCTTTGGCTTCGATATTAAATCCATGACAGAATGAGAGAATGTTCTGCACAACTCCCTGAACGCGATACTCCTTTATGGTATTGAGTACATTTTCTATGCGTTCTTTATTCGGCGAGAAGCATGGACAGTCAATTTTGAAATAACGATCTGCAATTGCTGTTATCATACCGTCAAGGTCGGCGGGTGTTTCATCCACAAGGTCCCTGAAGTAACGCAGGCCGGTACAGGATTCATCCACAACGACCTGCATACCCGATGATTCAACAACGTAATGTACTTTTGCATTCCCCATAGGTGAAGGGGTGCCTGCCATCATTATACGCGGGCCGCTGGTTTCGTATGCGGAAATACCTTCATCTGCACGCTCCTTAAGCTCTGCAATCAATGCTTCACAACCGTTGTTGAATTTATGTATATCCTGATTGAGTGCGATCTGTGCAATGAGCAGTGCATCCAGCCCGGAAATGGGCGGGTTGTCAAGTTTTCTGAATTCATTAATTTGCTGCATAAGCCTGCGCTTTTTATTTACCAGCTTAATGCTCTCCTTTAATTTTTCCGCGGTTATAGATACGCCGGATAATTGTTCGCAGAGCTCCCTGAAAGCGTATACCTCTTTCAGCCAGACCTCTTTGTTCACCTCATTTTTTTTCTGCGGCACTTCCATTACCTTAAATCCGAACAGGTCCCAGGTTTTTTTCTTAGCATCACATGTTGTTTCGCCAACTGCGAAATCTTTTAATGTCTTGTAGGGTCAGGTACCGCTGAATGCCATACCGAAAGTAGACCGTATTAACGGGCAAATATCACGCGGAAGCATTTTATCTGCATAATTCACAGACCAGCCTGAACCGCCACAAAGCGGGATAGGTAAAACATCGACTGCATACGCTATCTCATCCGGTACATAAATACAGAATGTTCCAATTGATTTTCCGCCGTTTTTTCTGTATTCTTTTATTTCAGCAACCCTGTCTGCATGGCTGGCATGCAGGGAATGGTCGAAATATTCCATTCGCTTAGGCCTGTTTTTTTGTGAGAGGTGGGTTTTTTCATGTAATCTGGACGTGTTTGCCAGTAACTCATCATGCAAATCAAGGTTAACTCCTAACTCAGTCCACATTTGACGAAAATCAGTAGTCATAAGTGTATCCCTTCATTGATTTATATAAAAATA
>JAUXBV010000373.1 GCA_030619215.1 Fibrobacterota bacterium
AAAATGCTGCCTTCAAAATTCATAAATGGAAGGCAGCATAAAATTGGTAGGGCTTGAATATTCTTTAGTATTAAATTCCAGTTATTTCTGAACCATTATAGCAATTGTTTTGTGAAAACCCTCTGTCTTCAGTTTGCATAAATACACACCAGCGGCAAGTTGTCCTTTAGCACTGAACGCATCCAGGTTAATCGAATGATATCCGGAATTCATTTTGCTGAAAACAAGCTCCTTAATCATCTTACCCTGTACATTGTAAAGTGTAAAGGTGACATCTTTGTGGTGTTTGTTTTCGGGTATCTGGAAATGGACACGTGAATTATAGTATCGCAGGTCATAGCTCGACAGTGTAAAAGGGTTGACAATAATCGGCGTCGCAGCTTTTGCCACCTTGAAATCATCGATACAGATATCACTCGCCCAGTTGGAGCCGGTGATGCCGCGAAAACGGAATATGACACGCTCGCCGGCATAATTGGTAAGGTCCTGCGTCACCTGGAACCACTCGTCGCCCTGGTTATCGGTCAGGTGGATTACATCATTCTGCCAGGAGCCGTCAACGCTGATGTCCAGATAGAGATCCCCCATATTGTTTGTGCTGCTGTACATATGGCACCAGAAGGTCAGCTCCGGGTCTTCAAGATCCCGTATATCAAATTTCGGAGTAACAAATTCCGCCTTCTTATCCGGATTGTTGTCTCCTGAGGCTTCAATGTATATATAATTGCCGACTCCTGATGTATGGTCACTATCAGGGCCGGTAATATCAGGATCGCTTCCGACCTTGGAAGGGGTCGGGCCGGACAGGACTATCCAGTCAATATCATCATTTCGCAGCTGCTCCCATCTTTCAGGCAGGATTGTAATTCCCGTATCCAGCTCATCAAACGGCTCTATATAGGGAAACTCGGTAATGATAAACTCCTCTTCAATGGCAAACACACCGCTTTCATCGGTAACCAAAGGATCGTCAATACTGGTAATCACCATTTTGTAATCGGTACCAATTGCCTGATCCGCCGGAATGTCCCAGTTGAAAGAGCCACTGCTGGCTGTTGAGCCGGTAATGGTTTTATCCAGCGTACTTCCCTTATATAAATCGATCTTTACATTCCCGTTGATATTATCCACCCAGGTGATTGTCCGGCTGGTGTTCTGCTCCCATATATCTCCATTTGCGGGTGAGAGTAACGTTATCCTCGGTGCGCCGGTGAAGAGAATTGACAGGTAGGTGGTTTCCGCATTGTCCGGTGTGCCGGGCGTAATGGTAACATTCTGGTCGTTACAGGCTGTCTCCTCCGGTGATGCACCGGTATAATCAATCATTGAAAAGGTATTTATCTGCCCTATGCCGCCTTCGGAATCAATTCTCAAAAAGAATTTCGCCTCATCGCCGGTCATCTCGTCCAGCAGTGGCGTAACGTCAAGGCCGATCTCAATGGTTGAGCTGAGCCCCTCACCCTCCATGGGCCATGCCCCGCCGGCGTAATTAAATGCGGAAGAGAATGTGTGTGTCTCGAAAGGGGTGGTCGCCTGCAAATCATTTGACATGCCTGCTGTAATCTTAACATTATCCCGCTCGTTATGGGTTATGGAGATCTTACAGGTCAACAGCGGGGTATAGTCTTTAATGCAGTGGATGCCATAAACCCTGTTGCTGCTCGTTACACCGCCAACACCGGAGGGATTTGCCAAAACCCAGTACATCATATATGCCTTACCGCCGTCTGCCCAGTTTGATCCCCAGCTGTTGATCATGAGAACACCGCCGATTTCACAATCCATCAAATCAACGACGCCGTCATTGTTGATATCCTCGTCAGTGGTATACCGTCCATCGTTATTATAATCCCAGCGAATACTATCATTATAACCGCCGATGGTCATGGCATGACCGCCGCTGCTCGTGCCCCATTTAATAACTGCTTCTTTACCTGCTTCCGGTGTACCGGCAGGTAATGGTTCTATCTGAGAACCGGACGAATACGAGCTGAAGGTCACCAGGCCGCCTTTATCCTGTGCACCCGCATGGTCATACAACCATTGCCTCAATGAATTCAACCCGTCCGGCTCAGTCATTGTGATATTAAAGGAGCTTTCAATTCTGTTAAACATGCCGTTATAATAGTTGTCATACCCACTCAGCCACAGGCTCCCGTTACCGCCATATAATTCTCCTCCGTAGTCATCTACATTGGGGCAACCTGTTCGCATAACAATATTCCACCCGCTTGTATAACCGGAGCCGTTACTGCTGCTGCCCCTGTTGAGAAAGTTGTAGGTAAAACCATAGGGATACTGATTCTCAGAGACATTGGAAGCCAGATCACGCAGGCAGTTTATCTCATAGGTAAAGGTATAGGCAATACCGCTTGCCTGTGCGCAGCTCCCGCCCTTCTGGTTAAATATCGGCCTGAACTGCGGATTCTGGGTATTGTCAACCGATGAAGGCAACGGACGGTTCAGGATAGATTCAGGCAGTTTAAGTTCAGGTATCGCCTCAATCTCCTCCTGCGACATTTCACGGAAGCCTCCTGCGACCCACGCCTCGGCATTAAGATCAGGATTCATGTTAATTAATCCTGTCTGGTTGCCGTTTTCGTCCAGGATAGGCACTTCTGCAGATATTGGTGAAACTGAAAGTGTAAATATGGAGATTAAAAAGAATGAAAGGACAGCATACGCTACACTCTTAATCATAGGTTCCCCCCCCCCTCCTGATTAAAGAATACTATTGCTTGAAGTATCGTTGACTTTCTATATTGTATAATATATCAAGGATATTGATCTATTGCCAAAATAAATGGTCTCGAATTAAAAAATTATTAACCTTTTACACTTTTGCGACAAACATCGCTATTGATTACAATTAATTTACTTCCAATATATAATAATCAGCATAATTACGAATGTACATAATTAATTCAATATGGGCATTGAGCACTTTTAGGCTAAGAATTATTTGATTTTATTATCAATTATGAGTATATTAATAGTATGACAAATTATCATACCGGAGGCATAGTATGCCAGTAGCTAAAATTGCGATCACATTGGAAGGAAGCATTATCAGAAAGTTGGATAGATTGGTTCGCCAGAAGGTATTTCCCAATCGAAGTAAGGCTATCCAGGAAGCTGTAAAGGATAAGGTCCAACGCTATGAATGCAATAGATTAGAAAAGGAATGTAAAAAACTGGATCAAAAATATGAGCAGGCCCTGGCTGAGGAGGGTATGTCCCTGGAGGCTGAAGAGTGGCCGGAATACTAAGAGGAGATATAGTCTGGGCCAATCTCGATCCAGCGCTGGGAAGTGAACAACAGGGCAGAAGACCAATAGTTATAATGAGCCAAGATGTCTTTAATAGACACTCTGGGACGGTTATTGCCATGGCATTAACAAGCCGGGTTCCAAAAGCCGGATTTCCTTTAACACTTGAGTTGTCTTCGAAGAAGCTGCCAAAACGCTCCTGGGTTAAAATCAGTCAAATTAGAACACTCTCAACAAAAAGACTGGGAAAAAAGATTGGTAAAGTAAATGATGAGGAGCTGGAGCAGATGATCGAAGGGCTTAATGAGATAATTGGTCAAAAATAAAAATGTTTAATAATCTACACTAACAGTTCTCTTTGATCCTTCTCAAAATATCCCAGTAAGCGCCCCGATATCCCTTTTTAATTGCATCAACGAGAACCAGATTAGCATTGTAGTTATAGTTCTTATCAGGGTCCTGCGGATTGAAGAAGAGAAACCGTGGGTCATTATCAATCAGATCCTCCAGTAATTCAGTGATAAAGGGAGAAACATTCGGCTCAAGGTAAAACAGCGTTTCCAGCTTGCCATCATTTCCAACAAGGCCGCCTTTCAGCTCTCCCCGCTCGATCCTTCCTGCCAGTTCGGTATGGGGATAAACACGAACTCCGATAGAGACTCCAACCCGATCCGGGTTTGTCTTCTTCATCAGTTCAATCGTGTGCGTAATACTCTCTTTACTCTCACCTGGAGAGCCCAGCAAAAGATCAAACATGGTCACAATGCCGGCTTCTTTACATGCACGGGCTGTGTTTTCAATATCCTCCGACGAGAAGCCCCGCTTCAATCGTTTTAACATTTCATCATCGCCATTGTCAACGCCAAAGTTAATGCCAATGCACCCCGCCTCGCGCATAAGCCCGGCAAGCTTGGGAGAGAATGACAGGGGAGTACAATAGGCATACCAACGTATTTTCCCACCCAATTTGTTCTTTATCATCTCTATGCATATTTCCTCAGCATGCCATGAGGGAAGATTAAACTCACAGTCGCAGGTGTGCAGGCAGTCTATACCCTGGGCAAGAAGGTTTTTCATTTCAACAACTACTGCTTCCGGGGGCCTGCAGCGAATCTTATTTCCCTTTGCCACGGGATCTGCGCAGTAAATACAATTGCAGGAGCAGCCCCGCTTTGTCTCAAAGCCGATCTGGCCCCCCTCA
>JAUXBV010000026.1 GCA_030619215.1 Fibrobacterota bacterium
ATTGTATGAAAAAGAGAACGGGAAAGACAATAACGGAGAAGATTTTTGACGCCCACCTGATTGACGAACCGTTTGAGGGTACAAAAGTATTGTCATTGGATTTAGTATTATGTCATGAAGTGACAACACCAATTGCTATTAATGACCTTCAAAAGCGGAAAAAAGACCGGGTATTTGATAACAAAAAAATAAAAGCTGTTATTGACCATGTTACACCTTCGAAGGACAGCAAGAGCGCGACTCAGGCAAAAATCATGAGGGATTGGGCTGCCCGGCACAATATTTCCGATTTTTTTGACGTTGGGAGAAACGGGGTGTGCCACGCCCTCTTTCCGGAGAAGGGATTTATTCGCCCCGGTTATACTGTAATCATGGGAGACAGCCATACATGCACACATGGTGCTTTCGGGGCTTTTGCCGCAGGTGTGGGAACAACGGATCTGGAAGTTGGGATAGTAAAAGGGGTGTGTGCATTTCGCGAACCGAAAACGATCATGGTAAATGTTACCGGCGCCATGCCGGAGAAGATTTATGCAAAGGATGTTATACTTGATGTGATCCGGCGCCTGGGTGTGGATGGCGCAACAGACCGTGTCATTGAGTTCCGCGGCAATATCATTGACGCCATGTCAATGGAAGAACGCATGACGGTTTGCAATATGGCAATCGAAGCGGGTGGCACTTCCGGTGTGTGTATGCCTGATATGATGACGGTTGAATATCTCTGGCCATTTATCAATGAGCAGTTCAAGTGGGATAAGGAAAAAGCGCTGGCTGAGTACCGGGGATTGTGGTCGGATGACGATGCGCACTATGACAGCGTTCTCGATGTGGATGCCTCGGACTTGGAGCCTCTGTCAACAGTGGGATACAAGCCGGATCAGGTAAAAAAGATAAAAGAGCTGGGCACTATTGCCATAGACCAGGTCTATATCGGCAGTTGTACAAACGGAAGGATATCCGATTTGCGGGCTGCCGCTGAAATTATTAAGGGAACCAAGCTCGCTTCCGGAGTGCGTGGCATACTCAGCCCTGCCACGGTTGGAGTCTTCCGGCAGGCAATGAAAGAAAGGTTGATAGAGGTCTTTCTGGATGCAGGATATTGCGTGACCAATCCTACTTGCGGAGCATGTCTTGGCATGTCAAACGGTGTGCTTGCCGAAGGAGAGGTGTGTGCGTCTACAACCAACCGCAATTTCTACGGCAGAATGGGAAAAGGAGGCATGGTGCACCTGATGAGCCCCGCGAGCGCTGCTGCCAGCGGGATCAAGGGGTTCCTGACTGATCCAAGGAGTGTATGAGTGTATGTGTTATGTGATAAAAGATGATTTATGAACAAGGATTAGCGATTTTAGAATAACGAAGTTGAAGAAGAAATAAAGATTAACAAGGATATGAAAATGAAAAAATTCGGAGGGCCGGCCCTGTTTCTTGATCGTTCGGATATAAATACTGATGAAGTTATTCCGGCGAAATACCTGAATGAAATAACGAAAGAAGATCTTAAGGCACACCTTTTTGAGGATATGAACCCGGATGGGTTTAATTATAAAAGCGAAAATTTACAGAGAGCAACCGTGATAGTGACCCGTTCAAATTTTGGTTGCGGCTCTTCCCGCGAGCATGCGGTGTGGGCCCTGGAGGTAAATGATATCACCCTTGTGATCGCTGAAAGCTTTGCCCGTATCTTCCGGCAGAATATGTTTAACTGCGGTATGATGGCGGTTGAATTACCAGGGGATAAAATTGAAGAGATATTTTCTTATACGGACAAAGGAGATATCGATAGCACTGTAAATACAGGTGAAAAACACCTTACCTTTACCCATCAGGAACGGGAGCTTATAAAAATTGATTATACCTTAAGCAAGTTTGACGAAGCGCTTGTAAAAGCAGGTGGTTGGGTGGAGTATGCAGACACTCATTACTGAGTGGTGTAATTTTTTTACTGATAAATATATTTATGTAAAGTATTATAAACCATACAAATAATATCGTATGCCCGAAACAGCCGAATCTCTATTTATTGATACAATCATTGATAATGCCCTAACTCTATGTAGAGAGCTTCCGGAGACATCAGGGCATCTTCTCCTGTCAAGAAATATAAGAGACCTGAGAGATCGCCTTTCGCATGGAAGATTGCACATAGCGGTTCTTGGTCAATTCAACCGGGGCAAGAGCACCTTTATTAATGCACTTCTTGGCAAGGAGATTCTTCCCACCTCAGTTCTTCCAATTACATCAGTCCCTACTGTTATATCCTATGGAGAGGAAAACGAATGTGTCATATCATTTTCTGATAAAAAGGAGGATGTTGTAATTAGTGGAGAGCCGGAAAAAATAATGACCCTGCTAAAAACCTATGTTTCCGAAAAGAACAATCCTAAAAACCATCGTTGTGTTTCAGAAGCTGTTGTCAGGTGTAAAAGCTCTCTTTTAGGGCATGGTACTGTGATTATTGATACACCTGGCTTCGGGTCAACGTTTACCCATAATACAAAAACCACCCTTGATATTCTTGCCTCTTGTGACGCGGCACTTTTTTTGTTGAGTGCTGATTTGCCGATAACTCAGGTTGAGGTTGATTTTCTCAAGAGTGTTATAAAGACAGTTCCAAGGCTTTTCTTTATATACAATAAAATCGATTTGCTTAATAAAAAGGAACTTGAAATCTCAGAACAGTTTATTAAGGATACATTGATAAAAACGTTTGACTTCTCTCTCGGTGTAAGGCTTTTCCCCGTATCAGCGAAGATTATGGGGGGTAAGGAAAGGGAATGTGATTTATTCAAAAAAAGCGGTCTTGCAGCAGTTGAAAAAGAGATAATTGAGTTTCTGCTTCGTGAAAAGTACTTTACTCTTTCTGAAGCGTTAACCGGGAAATTTAAAGATGCGTTAACACAGATCCTCGATGCATTAGAAAAAAGCAGAGACGAAATTGTAAGGCCGATAAATGAAATAAAAGAAAAACTTGATCAGATAGACTCTCTTGAAAAAAGAGTCAATAATGAAATGAGCAAAGCACTGAGCCTTTCGGAAGTTGAAGAAACAGCGTTATATGAGTATGGTGATAAATTATTGACAATGAACAAAGAGAGGGTGCACACAATAGCTTTAAATCGTCTAAACAAACTACTTGATTCATCCGGAGGAAATAAGCAGCATACTATTATTAATTCTGCACTCATACAGCTTGTAGAAGAAATATTTGGCCGCATGTTTGTTTATTTTGTTAATGAGCAAAATAAACCACTAAGAAAGGCAGCAGCAGCTCACATTAGAGAGATTGTAAAACTTTCAGAAAAGGTAGAAACAGAGCTTGGTATACCGGTAGATATTGAAAGAAATCTTACGAGTAAAATTGAAGATGTTGAGATAGATGTTTCAGATGGCTGGGGGCCTAAAACTCCATTTGAATTTGCTTCGCCATAAGCGTCTCTCAGAGAGCGATTCTATAATATTGATAAAAGGCAAAAACTTTTTACTGAACATTATTCTACTCAGTTACATAAGTTGATTGATCCCGGCCTCGAAGAACTCTTAAAGTATGTTAACAACCTGATCTCATCTGCATTTGAGCTGTTTGTAAGGGAGTTTCGTAATGACTATAACAGGCTGCTGCAAGCTGTAAAAGAGAAGCAAAGAGAAGTTGAAGCCGTTTGCAAAGATGCCACAGAAAAAGCGGAGCCGGAGCTTTCGAAGCTTGAGTACCTTATGAAAGGTTTTTCAGAAGTTAAGAATATGGTTTTATAATTCGACTGGTTACCTGTTGTATCTTGCGGCAACAGGAAAACGCCTCCCCGAGCCAAAAGCTTTTGGTGTGACTTTAAGACCGGGAGATGCCTGCCTGCGCTTGTATTCGTTTTTTGCTATGGCTTGTGCTACCCATTTAACCTTTTCAGGTTCATAACCCTGTTCTATAACTTCTTCCGTTGAGGCGTTTTTTTCAATAAGCATTTCGAGAATTTCATCGAGCGTATTATAAGGCCCGAGGGCGTCGGAGTCTTTTTGCCCGGGCCGGAGCTCGGCAGAAGGGGTTTTATCTATAATTGCCTTTGGAATGATTTTTTTGCTGCGGTTGACAAAACGGGCAAGCTCGTACACTTTGGTTTTATACAGGTCTGAGAGAACAGAAAGACCTCCGCACATATCGCCGTAGAGAGTACAGTAACCTACGGCAAGCTCGCTTTTGTTGCCGGTTGAAAGAAGAAGTGAACCGGATTTATTGGATAATGCCATGAGAATACTGCCACGAATTCGTGCCTGAATATTCTCCTCTGTTACATCCGGTTGTTGTTCCGCAAAGGCAGGTTTGAGGGATTTCCTAAATGAATTGAATATAGGGTTGATAGGTACTGTTTTTATTTGTATGCCAAGGTTTTTTGCGAGTTTTTCTGCGTCGGTGACACTGCTCCTGGATGAGTATTGAGAAGGCATCAGTACGCCCAGGACATTTTCCGCTCCAAGAGCGGCTACTGCAATTGCGCATGTAACCGAAGAGTCAATGCCGCCGGAGAGGCCGATAACCGCTTTGCTGAAACCGCATTTCCGGAAGTAGTCCCTCACCCCGAGAATAAGAGCGTTGTAAATATCTTCAATGGTATCGGCTTCAACTCCGGGCAAAGCAGGATACGATGCCTTTGTGTCAATAATCCGCACATCTTCTTTGAAGGAAGGCAGCATTTCACATAATGTACCCGTGGAGTTAATAAACATACTGTTGCCGTCAAAAATAAGCTCGTCATTAGCTCCTACCATATTGACGTTAACAAGAGGAAGCCCGTGCATTTTCGCGTGATGCTGCATTAGGGAGAAGCTTTTATTGTTTTTTCCACTGTAGAAGGGTGATGCGGAAATGTTTATAAGCAGGGATGCCCCCTTGTCAGCCAATTTCTCTATTGGGTCAAAGTCGTATTTCGGATTTTCAATCAAGTCCGGAGGATTCCATGCATCTTCACATATTGTGATACT
The DNA here is from genome assembly GCA_030619215.1 of Fibrobacterota bacterium. Classification (GTDB taxonomy): domain Bacteria; phylum Fibrobacterota; class Chitinivibrionia; order Chitinivibrionales; family JANQEN01; genus JAUXBV01. The sequence continues at coordinate 4,975 of JAUXBV010000026.1, forward strand.
GATCTTTTCTCCCTTAAATTCTACCAAAGAGATTTCGGTTGCCGGGTCGAAATAGCGGGATTCATCGAAAACATCATAGGTCGGTAAAAGCGACTTGTTCTGGTGAAACAGAATATTTCCATCGGTTATAAGCGCTGCGGAGTTAAACAGGCCCTTGCCGTTTGGAACATGGTTGGGAAGGGCAATGCCGGTGATAATACCTATATCCGGATAGCGTTGTGAGAAATTACAAAGCTCATCGAGCGCGGAAAGGCTCTTTGCAACGAACCAGTTGTGCTCCAGAAGGTCAAGCGTTGGATAACCTAAAATAAAAAGCTCCGGAAAGACACAAAGGTCCGGTGATTGATCGGCAATATTTGTGACAACCTCTTTGATACGTTCTGTGTTTCCGGTAATATCACCGGTAACAGGATTGAGCTGGCAGAGTGCAATTTTCATATACGCGTATCACTTTTTAATGATGAGAGTTTTACCGCTCATCTCTTTCGGCTGCTCTATCTCCATGATACCCAAAGCTGTTGGTGCGATATCGGACAGGCTCCCACCCTCACGGAGTGTGATGTCGCCTGCATTGATAATTGTCATGGGAACCGGATTGGTGGTATGGGCTGTCATGGGCGAGCCGTTTTCAAGCTTTGTCCGCTCCGCATTTCCATGGTCTGCAAAGATAAGGCAGACACCGTTCTTCTTAAGCACAGCCTCAACCACATAGTGAACACATAAATCGACTGTCTCTACGGCTTTGACAATAGCTTCAAAAACTCCGGTATGACCTACCATATCGCAGTTAGCAAAGTTAATAATGACAACATCATATTTGTCCGAGTTAATTGCTTCAACAATTTTGTCCCGCACCTCAAAGGCGCTCATTTCCGGCTGTAAATCATAGGTTGCCACTTTAGGACTGTTTACCAGGATGCGATCCTCATTTTCGAATGGCTCGTTATTCAGGCTGTTAAAGAAAAAAGTTACATGGGCATACTTTTCGGTTTCCGCGCTGCGGAGCTGCTTTAATCCGTTCCGGGCAATGATTTCTCCAAAAATATTTTTATTTTCCAACTCCGGATATGCTTCTTCAAAATGTCCGTCGTCATAATAGTGGGTCATTGTTGCAAAGTGAATAGAGTTCCCGATTGTCTTGAATTCACTAAAGTCCGGCTCAACAATAGCCCTTGTCAACTGGCGGGTTCTATCGAACCGGAAATTAAAGAAGATAAATGCGTCATTTGTACCCACACCCTCGTAGTCGATAAGCCGTGGCTTTATAAATTCGTCTGTTTCGCCCGCTTCATAGGCATCATCAACTCCAGCACGCCAGCCGGAAACCTTTATACCTTTACCTTCTATTATTGCGCGATAGGCAAGCTCTGTCCGGTCCCAGCGTTTATCCCTGTCCATTGCATAGTAGCGGCCGATTACCGTGACAATTCGGCCAATACCCGCACGATCGATGCCATCCTGAAGAAACTGAAGATGTTCATGCGCTGATTTTGGGGGAGTGTCGCGTCCGTCCGTAAGGGCGTGAATCAGGACATGGTGAAAATCATGTTGCTTGCACAACTCAAGAAGCGCTATGCAGTGGCGGGTTACTGCATGAACACCCTCCTCCTGAATTAATCCGATCAGGTGCAATTTAGAGGAGTTTTTCTTTGCGTGGTCAATTGCATCAAGGAACGCTTTATTGCTGAAAAAATCGCCGTCTTTTATTGATTTATCAATACGGGTAAGGCTCTGATATACAATCCTTCCGGCGCCGATATTAAGGTGGCCCACTTCGCTGTTACCCTGATATCCAGCCGGAAGACCGACACTTTCACCGGAAGTATTTATTATTGTTGTTGGAAAAGATTTTTCATATTCGTCAGTAAAGGGAGTCCTGGCCATAAAAATGGCGTTGGATTCCTCATCTTTTCCTTTTCCCCATCCATCACGGATAATAAGGCAAACTGGGCGTTTCTTCATAGATAAATTACAGGGTTTGATTTTTAGTTATTAAGCGCACCTGGCGGTCACTTGTCTTCACTGCCGGTATCTTTTTCTTTGCTGCCAGTGCCGGTATCTTTTTGCTGCTCCTTTTTCTTTTTTTCTTCTTTATACTGTTCATAGAAATCCCAGTTTTCAATTCTGCCGGTTCCCTTGCAGGCCCAGCATTTACCGACACCGTCGCAATATTTGCATGAGCCGGATCCTTTACAGTAGGGACACTCATCTTCATATTTCAATTGCTCGATGCCACGCAAGGGGTAATTTTCGGTGCTGGTTACTCTTTTTCCCGTGCCCTTACAGAAGGAACATTTTCCCGTACCATCACAATAGCTGCATTTCCCCGGTTCAATGCTGCAGAAGGGGCACTCCTTTTCGTCGTAGCGCTTTTTACGTTCATCCAGGCGTGGATTGCATGAAATAAATGCCAGTGCAGATAAAGAGCCAATAAAGTTTCTTCGTCTCATTTTTTTTATCCCTTTAAAGGTCGTTTTAAATTGCATGGTTATCATTATATAAATAATAATTGTTTAAATATAATAGATGCATAAAATACCTGAAATTATCTCAAAATGTATATCTTTAATTTCGTTTTATAACCAGTAAATGTTTAATTGTTCCATTTCATTAAGTTATTTTGTATTTGCCTATATATATGTAATGAAATACTTTAAGTTTTTTAAAGAATAACATAACAATCTATCTTTGCCTAATAAAAGAAAGGATAGAAGAATGTATATACATGTATATCCAAAGAAATTTTTGTTTCTGTGTATTGCCCTTATGATCTGTATAAAGGCGGAAACAAATAAGGAAGATTATTTTACTCACCAGATAAAACCCGGGGAGTCAGTAAGCCTCATTTGTATTGACTATTATGGAAATTATAGCAATAATTTGGATGATGCGATAAAAGAGAGCAATCCTTCTATAAAGGACATAAATTTAATAATAGCCGGCGGTAAGCTTAAGCTCCGTAAGCCTCAGACCGCATCAAAAAAGAAAGATACATCACCGTCAATTTTTACGAAAAAGGTAAATATCACGCAGGGGGTTGTTACCTGTGTTGTGGGCAAGGCTTTATTATTGAAAAAAGGCGGCGATAAAAAAAACAAACTGACAACAAATACACTGGTGCTGCCCGGAGATAAAATATTTACCGGCTCAGACGGGCGTGTTGAAATTATTATTAACAGGGAGTCGGTATTGAGAATGAAGGAAAACACGCGCCTTACCCTGGGGGAATACAGGAGCAAAGAGAAAAATGAGGGTAAAACCAATGTTGATCTTAAAAAAGGAACAATATGGACAAAAATCAAGAAATTCGCAGATAAAATTTGCCGCTTTGAACTCAGCCTGCCAACTGCGATTGCCGGAGTATACGGAACTGTTTATGAGACAAGTGTTGCAGGGGACAGTACTACGGAGGTAAAAGTTTACAACGGAGAGGTCTCCGTCAAAGGCAGCCCCCGGGCAAGCATGCCGGCAGCGGGTGAGCTAATGGAAGTACCGGGGCCGTCCGAGGTTCCCGGGCCGCATGAGGTAACGATGGACGAATGGGTCCGCATAGTACGGTCGATGCAAAAGGTCACCATTGATAAAAACGGAACACCTTCAGAAGTAAACGGTTTTAAAAAGGATCCCTCAAGCTCCTGGGAAAAGTGGAATGAAGAGCGGGACAGGCTTATTGCAAAGATACTTTCGGAGAAGTAGATGATAAAAATAAAGCAGTTGCTTATTCTTATAGGCGCCACCGTTGGTTTACTTATTATAACGTTTTTATTGCATAACCTTTTCCCTGCGGTGGAAAGCACCTTATATGATCTGAATTTCTCCTTTGCCCGATCCGAATCATCAGACCCCGTTGTCATTGTTGGTGTGGATTCCAAAAGTATAAGTGATATTGGTGTTTGGCCGTGGCCCAGAAGCACAATGGCGCGTTTGGTTGAAAAGATCGAGGCCTGCTCACCCGGCGCCATTGCCTTGGATTTTTTATTCCCCAAACGCCCGGATGATACACTGGGAAACGACAGCCTGGCAGCGGTTTTTGGCAGGGTTTCAAAGCTGGTCGTTGGTATGCGGCTTGAGTCGGTAACTGATAATGCTGAAATACCCATGGCAATGGTAACAACAGAAGCTTTTAAGCAGCGTTTCATGATGCTGAAAAATAAGGACAGGCTTTTAGATTTCTTTACCTTTTCTGCCGGGAAGGTTGATTTTGGGGATCCTTATATTACCAAACATGCGGACAGGGGAGGTTTTCTTAATGTATCAACACACCGCACGGGTCAAAAGCTGAGAGAGCTTGTTCATGTAGTCCGTGGCGGAAATGAGTACTTCCCGTCTTTCGGCCTTGCAGCAGCAGCAGCCTTCTTAAATTTAAAACCTGATAAATTTGTCCTTGACGGAAAGGGTGCTGTGCATCTTGATGATAAGAGGCTGATACTTACCCATGGCACAGGATCGGTTCGGATTAATTATAAAGGAGAAGCGGGAGCTATAAAAACTGTCTCAGCATCGGATGTACTCAATGGCGCTATTAATCCCAAGATACTCCGTGGTAAGCTGGTGTTTATCGGTATAACAGACGTACCCTCCTCACCTTCCGATTTTTTTATTACTCCTGCGGGCATACAATTTCCCGGTGTGGAAATATGGGCAACGGCAGCGCTTGATATTTTGAGCTGCTCATGGATAAAAACCAATGCATTTCTTTTTATTATCAACATTATTATACTCTTGTTTTTATTCCCTGGATGCATACTTCTTTTCCCCGGTTCCAAGAGAAAATATTCCATAATTGTTGGTACAGGCGTTGTTGTGTTAAGTGTTTTTGCAGAATTTTTGTTGCTGCGATCAACGGGTTATTTTTGGAATGCCGGATTTCACCTGTACGGCTGGCTGTTTCTGATCGTCTGGTTTGCCACTCGGAAATCCGAGTTGATCGTTGTTGAGAAAATGCTCTTGAACCTTGATCCTAAAGAGGATGATGAGAGCAACATGCTCCCTCCACCAAAAGAGGACGACTTTCTTCAGTCCATTCCACCGACAGACACAGCTTCTTATGTCGTTAAGAAGATCTCGCCTGGGATTTTAGAAGGTACACCCCTGTTAGGCAATGTCGATGGTACAATGGTAGAGTCCGTAGTTAATAAAGAGGGGCCGGATGATACGCAGAAACGGGACAGCAGTGCAGTACTCAACGCGCTTCAAAAGATGGCAAACGGAAGGATTGTTACATTTCTTGGAAGCGGTGGAATGGCGGACGTCTATTTGATCTGGCATCCCCGTATGGAGGTGTACAGGGCTGTAAAGGTAATTAAACCGGGACAGCCACAACAATTGCTTGACCGTTTTGAAACGGAGATTAGAATTTTTGCCAGCTTGAACCACCCTAACATTGTACAGTGTTACGGTGTCGGTGAGTGGCATTCCCTGCCGTATCTTGAAATGGAATATGTCAATGGCGCAAGCGTCGAAGAAATAGTAAAGACATGCAAATCAATTTCACCTGTTGAAACCATTGCTATTGGAATTCTTGTATGCCGGGCTTTAAACTATGCGCACAAACAGGTTGTAACCGTATATGGAGAGACATACAAGGGTATTGTTCACAGGGATCTTAAACCAGCGAACATTCTTCTGAGCAGAAACGGGCACATAAAGTTGACTGATTTCGGTATTGCACGGCCCGGGGCTGTCAGCCTTCATACAGCGGATAGCGGCAGAGTCGTCGGTACCCTGCCCTACCTTTCACCGGAGCAGCTCGGAGAAGAAGAGCTTACACCGAAAACGGACGTTTATGCCCTTGGCGTTACACTGTATGAGTTGGTGTCCGGCAGCAGGACATTTCCACAGCTTGATGTTTCTACACTTATTGCGGCAAAGACAAAAGGGAATTATAAACCGTTGAGAAGCTCTCAATTCTTGCCGCAAGAGTTAGTTGATATAATAGAAAAAGCAATGGCAACGAATCCGGAGAAACGCTTTGCATCAGCTAAGGATATGGGCAAAATCCTTGAAAATGTGTTACAAAGCATTATCTCGGATAGCGATTCTTTTATACTGGACAATTTAGTAAATCGGGCATTTAAGCCGGAATAGTCATAATTAAAGGTCTATAGTCCCGATGTTGTTTATCGGGGATCATACAGATTTTAACTGTTGTGGAATTTTCATTGAATTGATAGTGGTTAAAGGGAGCAAAAACATCAACAGGTTTATTTTTAGTAAAGGAATAGAATAACGTATTAAATAAAATATTCATGAGAGTTTACACATTATTATATACTTAAATACAGAAATAAAAAGGTATTAATCAAGCCGGGATAGAATATCATACCATAATGCAGTACTTTTATCTTGAAATAACAAAGGGAGCGGAACAGGGGCGACGGTATCCCCTTAATGACGGTGCCGTCAGCATTGGAAGAAGCTCATCCAACTCTATTGTACTCCATTCAAGCGAGAAGGCTGTATCAGGCCACCATGCCATTATTTATAAATCGCCCGGCAAAATCATGATACAGGATATGCAGAGCACCAACGGAACGTTTGCTAATGAAGAAAAGGTTGACGAGAAGGAACTTTTAGCGGGCACTATAATCGGGTTGGGTAAAACCGGGCCGAGGCTTAAGTTGATTGTTTCGGAAACAGAACTTTCAGAAGGGCAGGTACAGGTATCCGCCCCGAAAGAGAGTACCAGCGCGAGAACAATTGAAAATGTTGGCTTAGAGGGCAAGGTTTCATCGAAACCTGCCGGCAATACGACGCGTACAACCTCCCGTATTATTTCAAAACCGAAGCAGCTGGAATCTGAACCGGTTATTCCCCGGGCGGAATCCTTGACAATGGATATGGAACGGAAGCTGGTGGAGAAGCGTATAAACGTTGATGATATGCACTCACTTATGAAGGACGAGAAGCGCCTGGAGAAGATCCTTGACCGAGGGAATATCAGCGACACCCAGTCTTCTTTGCTCGTCAGCGCCTATGGCGCACGGAAAAAGACCAAAAACCAGTGGATGATAATTGTTGGTATCGTTTCGTTAGTTTCTCTTGCTATTATCCTCTTTCTTGGCTTTCGTGTTTTACATTACCAGCGGATGCTTAACAAAGGGTTGTCCCTGGAAGAAAAACTGGACCTTTATGAGTCCAAAATATTCAAGGCAAACAGCAATCCGGATATAAATAAAGATGAACTGGCAAAGCTGATCCTTGAGCTTGAGGAAACGAAGAAGCAGTTGTTATCGGTCAAGGAAAACCTTAAAGAGGACGATTTTGTAAAATTTTATACCGACACAACGGAAAAATTAATCGATGAAATAATGATGCGTTTCGGAGAAACCGATTATCATATCCCCGAGGAGATGGTGGACCGTGTGAAGTATCATATCTCGATCTACTCGGGAAGATTAAAAAGTGTTATCGGACGTTATTTACAACGGAAGAATATTTATTTCCCCATGATCAGGGAAGTGCTGGATAGAAAGAATCTCCCAGCAGAGCTAGCCTATATTTCAATGCTTGAGAGTGGGTTCAATCCAAAAGCACTGAGCCATGCGGGAGCAAGGGGTTTGTGGCAGTTTATGCCTGCTACAGGCCGCAGATATGGATTAAAAGTTACCGATAATGTAGATGAGAGATGCGATCCTCAAAAAGCTACCAACGCAGCAGCCGAATATTTCAAGGATTTAATTGCCGAGTTTGGCGGCAAAAGCTCGATAATGCTCGCCATGGCCGCCTATAATGCAGGCGAAGGAAGGGTTAGAGGCGCCCTGCGAAAGATCGACGACCCTATGCGCAACAGGGACTTCTGGTATATTTACCGGATGGGATATCTTGCGGAAGAAACCAATGAATATATACCGCGTGTGATTGCGTTAATGATAATAGATGAAAATTCCGCAAAGTATGGTTTTGGGGCTGCCGGCTCAAAAGTAGAAGTAGAAGTTAAAGAAGATGATTTTATAGAGCTTGAGTTTTGACCTTGATTTGCTGGATCAAAGGGATTTTCCTGATTTTAGCTATGGAATATTAAACGATTCAGTTTTTGATTTTAAAGGTTTATAGGTGTTTACATAGAGAGTATATGTATAAGGAGAGTTAACGAATTTTTATAGCAATCTCTTCGTACTGACAGGATTTAAACGAGGTATGCAATTTAAATATAAATTTTATGAATTAATCGGGTTAAATAAAAAGAGACTCCAGGTCGTCCTCCCTGTTTTTCTTACCTTTGTTCATTTTATTCTCGAACTTCGTTATAGCCTTCATAAAGAATTTTGCAATAGTAAACAATACAAGACAGAACATGAGAATTAAAAAGGTCGACCAGTACCAGGAATGGTTTTTTTTATTGAACATATTGCCCTTTGTTGTGGAATATGTTGTATTATTGTAATAAGTTTATACAGTATATAGATATTAAAAATACCTTTATGGAAGGGGATTTGAAACTGATTTTTGAGAAATTTTATGTGTAATAGGCTCTATCGTTAGATAGTAATAGTATTAAAAATAGAAAAAGTTAAATAATTCTTATGCGATGTTTGTACTGCTCCATATAGATCAATATAAGGATTAATCTATATTTTTTCAATTATAAGAGGTTTTAAATTGCTAAAATTCACTTCCTAATGAAAGCTAATTCAATTTATTTGAGGAAATTAACAAATTGAATGAAAGAATCAGGGTACTTTACATTATACATGATTTAAGCAGGGGTGGTGCTCAGGCCGTTGTTTATCAATTGATAAAATTATTACCCAGAGAGATTTATCAAATTTTTGTTCTTTATATTAAGAAGCCGGAGACAAT